>NZ_JAUBVX010000013.1:26259-128476 GCF_036706065.1 Microcoleus sp. A2-C3
TGTTGTTTCTTGAGTCTGCGGAGGCAGGCTTTGCTTGTGTAGCCGCGAATTCATTCGCCGGGATTGTTGTTTCTTGAATCTGCGGAGGCAGGCTTTGCTTGTGTAGCCGCGAATTCATTCGCCGGGATTGTTGTTTCTTGAGTCTGCGGAGGCAGACTTTGCTTGTGTAGCCGCGAATTCATTCGCCGAGAATATTCGCCGGGGATTCGCCTGAATTGGCACAGGATAATTGAGCAATACAGATTGTCAATTCCACACCTCCTAGATATGAGAACTTTCTGTCTACACACACCTTAACAACTAGAAGCTAAAGTGGCAACAATTTTTAATAAATCTTGCGCAACACTTCTTTACAATCTTCTCAGACGGCAGATTTCCAAGTGCCGTGAAAGCTCAAAGGTATGACACCGGGCAATTCTAGCTGACAAATAGGGGGGCGAGAAAGTCCGTCGCTGTCAAATATGCAGACTTCGCTGCTATCAGAATTGCCGTCGTAAACAACTGTCAAAATCCAACCTTTCTCCGATGAAATATCTGGAACGTAGATGGGCTCTGCGGGATAGCGATTTTCGCCGCAGTCGGCAATTGTGAGATTGCCATTTTGTGTGTCCAAACGGGCGATCGCACCATAACGTTCCGCTACAATATCAACATCAGCCCGATACATTGCCAGATAAATATATCGTGAAGCTTGCCCTATTTCGGCAGCAGGTACGATCGGAAATTCGCAAGGTTGATCCAACAATTCTGCTATTTGTGTCACTTTCCCAGTCAAAGGATTGAGATGCACTCGGCAAAGAGTACCCTCCGCATCGGTGTGAGTTTCACCTGTCGCCACCTCCTTAAGTCGCTGATTAGTTTGCAAGTCAGCATAGCGGACAAAATCAACTGCAACTTCACCATTTTCGGTGACAAAACCATTAGCAAAATGCCACTGAAACCAAGCATCGGTTTCGCCACGACTAACTAAATCAAGAGTTTCTGAGTCAAAAACTAAGATCTGAGTCCCTAACTCCGGCTTCCACTCAAAGGAGTCGCCATAACTGCCAATTCCTGCTAACACTGGCGCTAGATTTAGTCGCACTGGTGGCACAAAAAATATCAGATACTTGCCAGCAAGTACAAAATCGTGCAACAGCGGTATTCCATCTAAAGTAACTGTTGATTTTTTAACAATTTTTCCTGTATAATCACTCTTATAAACATTCAACTTAGCTTTCAAACCTGGGGTAATTCCAAAGTTAAAAATATTCCCAGTAATCGGATCGCGCTTACAATGAGCTGAATAAGCAAATTTACTATCTAAATTGCCTAAATTGTCGATTCCGTGAGTTTCCAGAGTTGCCAAATCGAGGCTGTGAGGCGCGCCGCCTTCCCATAATGCCAAAAGGCGATCGGGCAAAGCTAACACAGAAGTATTCGCAGCATTTTTAACAGGTTTAGTCCACCGTAACAACGCAGGCCCCGGTGCAGTCATGCCGTAATTAGTATAGAGAAATTTATCAGCTTTTTCTTCAGCTTGATATCCCGCCGTCTGTACGTAGCGATAAACAGCAGTAGCACCAACATCCGTAAAATTCACCGCCAAAATTGCACCATCTCCATCAAACCAGTGTCCCACAGGAATGCCACCGCGTTCAAAACGTGCCGGCCCATTGCGGTAAAGAGTGCCACGCAATCCGTCTGGAATTTTACCAGTTTTAACTGATAGCTGAGTTAGCGGAAACTCGGCAGCAGGAAGGGCAAAAGCTTGAACCCAGGATTTTTTAGCTGAGATTTTACTGGCTGTTTTCATTGGAAACTGGCAAATTTAACTGATCTGGCGGAAGTTTTGTTATAAAATTATAGCACAAATTACCTAACATTTATGCCTCTCCCCCGCCGCTATCTGTTGAAAACTTTTGGCCTGACTGCTATTGGTACTCAGCTTTTGCCCATCGCCCAAACTAACCTATTTACCAAAAGTGCGATCGAGCCGCGCCGCCTACAAGTTGGCGATACCGTAGCCTTAATCAATCCCGCCGCCTTCAACTACGAAAAAGAAGTGCAGCCATTTTTTAAAGTTCTGGATAACCTGGGCTTAAAAATCAAGCTGGGAGAGCATTTTTACGACCGCTACGGCTATTTAGCAGGCAAAGATGCCGATCGCGCCGCCGATGTCAACGCAGCCTTTGCCGACGACTCAGTGCAAGCTATTTTTACCGGGATGGGCGGCTGGGGCTGCGGTCGGATCTTGCCGCTTTTGGATTACAATATGATCCGCAACAATCCCAAAATCATTATGGGATTCAGCGATATTACTGCGCTATTATTGGCAATTCATGCTAAAACTAATATAGTTACTTTTCACGGCCCTTTAGGTGTATCAAGTTGGAGTCCTTTTACAATAGATTACGTCAAGAAAGTTTTGTTTGACGGAGGTTCTTTGACCATGCAAAACTCCAAAACTATGCCCATTGAAACAATCCGGCGCGGCACAGCTAGGGGGAAACTAATCGGCGGCAATTTATCAGTAATAGCAGCATTGGTGGGTTCGGCTTATTTGCCGGAGTGGGAAAAGAGTATTTTGTTTATTGAGGAAGTTAGCGAAGAGGTTTATCGCATCGATAGAATGTTGACGCAGCTCAAGTTAGCTGGGATTCTCGATAAAATATCTGGTTTTATTTTCGGACAGTGTACTAAGTGCGAGGCTGAAAAACTGCAAGAGTCCCTAACCTTAACTCAAGTCTTGACGGATCACATTCGCCCCTTAAATATTCCCGCTTGGTACGGTTCGATGGTGGGACACATTCGGGATAAGTTCACTTTGCCGATCGGCAAAGAAGTCGAAATCGATGCAAATGCTGGTACAATCAAATTATTATCATCCGCCGTCAATTAAAGTTGGTCAGAATTAGATGGAGATCAATAAACCCCATCATGTCATTGCGAGGAACAAAGAAATCGCAGAGTTTGATGATAATTAAAGATTTTGCACCCGATCGCAAGCAAACATTCAAATACCAAATACAAAATCAGAAATATTGTGAAAAAGACTGCACAATCAATTAAACCATTAACAGTAATCATCCTGACAATTCTTTGCCTGTTGCCGCTCAATGCCTGCGCTGCACAAGCATTGAGTGGCAACAACGACACCATTTATCAGCAGCGAACAATCCACAATCCCGACGGAATTGGTAAATTTTACATGGGTAGAGAAATTGCCCAAGTCATGGGCTATCAAGGCGCTGGTTGGCTAGAAAGACCCTCTCGCGGCATGGAAGAAAAATCAGCTCGATTAGTGAACAATCTTGATTTAAAACCCACAGATATTGTAGCAGACATTGGAGCCGGAACTGGATATTTTAGCTTTCGCATCGCTCCCTTAGTTCCAGACGGCAAGGTTTTAGCAGTTGACGTGCAGCCGGAGATGATTAATTTTATTGAGTTGAATAAACAAGAAAAAAATATTGCTAACGTTGAGCCTGTGTTGGGAAGTATTGACAATCCGAATTTGCCGGAAAATAGCGTCGATTTAGTTGTAATGGTCGATGCTTATCACGAATTTGCATATCCCAGAGAAATGATGCAAGGAATTGTCAAAGCCCTCAAACCCGGAGGCCGCACGGTATCGATCGAGTATCGGGGCGAAAATCCGCTGATTCCCATTAAAGGCTTGCACAAAATGACACAGAAGCAGGTTAAAAAAGAAATGGCCGCCGTTGGTTTAGTATGGAAAGAGACAAAAGAGATGTTGCCACAGCAGCATTTAATGGTGTTTGAGAAACAATCTCAAATTTAGTAGCCAAAAAAACCAATTTATTACCATTTTTACTGATTTTTGTCAAGTGACCTAAACCGTATCAATGCGAACAAGCGATCGCCCAAACATACGAAGCCTTAAGTAAGCGTTAAGATAGGGATTGCCCTCAAAATGTCAACCTACAATTAAAAATTGACAACCCAGAGGCGCTTCCCTAATTGTTCAAGCGAAGAAGTGTCGCTACTATAAGGTACCAGCGTGAACATTCCAAGTTCCATCCTCACCATGCTCGCCGGCATCGGAGTGACTCTGATCAGTCTCTGGTACGGGCAGAATCATGGCTTAATGCCGATCGCCGCCTCGGCTCAAGCATCCCAGATAGACGGACTATTCAACACAATGATGACCATCTCCATAGGATTATTTATCCTAGTCCACGGAGTGCTGATCGTTGCTGCAATTAAATATCGCCGTCGTGAAGGAGACAACACAGATGGGCCGCCTTGGCATGATAACTTTCCCTTAGAAATTCTTTGGACAGCCCTACCAGCGGTGATTATTTTAGGTATCGGAGTCTACAGTTTTGAGATTTACAACTCAATGGGTGGCCTAGATCCGATGGGCAATCACGATCACGGCACCATGCAATCGCACTCTAATATGCGCGGAAGCGCGATCGCAGCTACACTCTCAGATACACCACAAAACGCCCCTCAAATTCAGCCACAAAAACAAATTGCCCTAGGCGTAGGCGCTGCCCCAGAAAACGAAAACAAACCAGCAGACTTAGTAGTAAATGTCATGGGTTTGCAGTATGCCTGGATTTTTAGCTATCCAGAAAGTGGCGTTAGTTCCGGTGAACTGCATATGCCAGCCAACCGCGACGTACAGCTAAATCTTGCAGCTCAAGACGTGCTGCACGCATTTTGGATCCCCGAATTTCGGCTCAAACAAGATGTAATTCCTGGACGAACAAGCGAACTAAGATTTATACCAAACAAAGTCGGCGAATACCGAGTTGTTTGTGCTGAATTGTGCGGCGCATATCACGGAGCAATGAAAGCTGTAGCATTCGTTCACACACCCGAAGACTTTGACAGTTGGCTGAAAGAACAGCAAGTTGCTAGCACTCTCAACTTAGAGCAAGCAGTTGCCATCAATACAGAAAAAATGTCAGACGGGGAATTCTTAGCTCCCTACGTCAGGGAAATAAAAATTAATTCCGAAAGTCTAGAACAACTTCATCCAACTCATCACAAAAAATAGTCATTAGTTCTTGGCAATGGATATTTCATCCTGAGCTAATAACTAATGACTAATAACTAATGACTAATAACTATGACACAAGCACAGTTCCAAGAAACTGCCAACATAGATGCTCGCGGAACAGCACCCGCCGACAGACATTGGCGAGATTACTTCGGTTTTAGTACCGATCACAAAGTAATCGGTATTCAATACCTGGTAACAACATTTTGTTTCTATCTAATCGGCGGCGTGATGGCGACAATAGTGCGAACCGAACTCGCCACACCCGAATCCGATTTTGTCACCCCCGAACTCTACAACAGTTTATTTACTGTTCACGCCACGGTGATGATCTTCCTGTGGATAGTACCAGCCGGAGCCGGATTTGCTAACTTTTTGATCCCCTTAATGATTGGGGCAAAAGACATGGCATTTCCCAGGCTGAATGCGGTTGCCTTTTGGTTAATTCCAGTAGGTGGCATATTGCTGTTGAGCAGTTTTTTAGTGGGAGCTCCGCAGGCGGGTTGGACTTCCTATCCGCCTTTGAGCTTAGTTACTGCTCAAGCCGGAGAAGAAATCTGGATTCTCAGCGTTTTGATCCTCGGAACTTCTTCGATTTTGGGGGCGGTGAATTTTGCCGTTACCATCTTCACGATGCGGGTTCCGAGCATGAGTCTCAATGAAATGCCTTTGTTTTGCTGGGCAATGATTGCGACGGCAGCGCTGACTTTAATTGCTACTCCAGTGTTAGCCGCAGCTTTGATTTTGCTGTCGTTTGACTTGTTAGCTGGAACGGCATTTTTTAATCCCACAGGTAACGGCGATCCCATCGTCTACCAGCATTTATTCTGGTTTTATTCGCACCCGGCAGTTTACATTATGATCATGCCCTTTTTTGGGGTGATTTCAGAAGTTTTGCCAGTGCATTCGCGCAAGCCAATTTTTGGTTATTTGGCGATCGCCTATTCCAGTCTCGCGATCAGCTTTTTGGGCTTAATCGTGTGGGCGCACCATATGTTCACCAGCGGCACTCCTGGCTGGCTGCGGATGTTTTTCATGATCACAACTATGATCATCGCCGTGCCCACTGGGATTAAAATATTTAGCTGGTTGGCCACTATTTGGGGAGGCAAACTCCGCCTAGTTAGCGCCATGCTATTTGGGATGGGTTTTATCTCAACATTCGTCCTCGGTGGCATCACCGGGATCATGGTAGCTTCGGTACCTTTCGACATTCACGTTCACGATACTTATTTTATCGTCGCTCACTTACACTACGTGCTGTTTGGCGGCTCAGTGTTTGGAATTTACGCTGCTTTTTACCACTGGTTCCCCAAAATGACTGGGCGGATGCTTAACGAATTTTGGGGTAGAGTTCACTTTGTTTTAACCTATGTGGGCTTTACTGTAACTTTCTTGCCGATGCACGCTTTGGGGATGCAAGGAATGCCCCGGCGGGTGGCAATGTACGACCCGAAATTTACCACGATTAATGTCATTTGTACGATCGGCGCTTATATGCTGGCAGTCTCTACAATCCCGTTTATCGTTAACGTGATTTGGAGTTGGAGGTACGGCCCGAAAGCAGGTGATAATCCTTGGGAAGCTTTGAGTTTGGAATGGATGACGACTTCGCCACCACCAATCGAAAATTTTGAAGGAGTGCCAGTATTGGCAACCGGGCCTTACGATTACGGCATGGAAAAAATTCAGAACACTGGGGAACGTCTCAGGCTGAAGTTGAGGGAAAATGCGATCGCCAGCGCCAGCGGCCAGAAACGCGGTATTCCGATCGCAGAAGCTCAAGCTTCCACTTTCTTCGGCGGTACTGCAACTTTGGTCGATCCTGAATCAGAAATCAACGTTGATTCTCCAGCAGATGAAAGTCAAGATGACGAGTAGTCATTAGTCATGAGTCATTAGTCATTAGTCATTAGTCATTAGTTATTGCTCATTGCAATATCACAACTTTGGACTAATGACTGATGACAGCACAGCAGCGATATACGGATAATTTTTTGTATCTCTTCCCTCTTCCCTCTTCCTTCTTCCTTCTTCCCTCTTCCTTCTTCCTTCTTTCCATTACCAACTAGCAATTTATTATGCAACAAATTCCAGCGATCGATCCAGCAAAAACAGCTCTTAATTACCACCACAGCGCCGAAATAGAAGCCCACGGCGAAGAACATCCCGACCACCGAATCCTAGGCGTACTTGTATTCTTGGGATCTGAAGGCATGATATTTATGGGTATGTTTGCCGCGTATTTGATTTATCGGGCGATGGCCCCCATGTGGCCACCCGAAGGAACACCCGCGCGAGAGTTATTGCTGCCAGGAATTAACACGGTAATTCTGATTGCTAGCAGTTTTGTGATTCACAATGCTGATACTGCAATCAAAAAGAACGATGTGGCGGGTATGAGGAATTGGTTGATCGCAACTATCCTAATGGGCGTCGTTTTCTTGTGCGGTCAGGTTTACGAATACACTCATTTAGAGTTTGGCCTGACAACTAATTTGTACGCCAGTTGCTTTTACGTTTTGACTGCTTTTCACGGCTTGCACGTTACATTTGGAGTGCTGCTGATGTCGGGGGTAGTTTGGCGATCGCGCGTGGAAGGTCACTATTCTAGCGAACACCACTTCGGCATCGAAGCGACTGAGATTTACTGGCACTTTGTCGATGTGATTTGGATTGTTTTGTTTGTACTGCTGTACGTGATTTGAACCTGTAGGTTTTTCTACTTAGCGGGCAGGCTTTTCGGCCTGCCCCACCAGAAATTAAGACGCCCCCCGTTGGGGGTTTTTTATTGTTTGCGAAGTGCGATCGACCTTTACTCACTTTCTGAAAGCCGATCGCCCTAAACTACGCTAAATTAAAAGAAGCAATTGCCTATCAAACAGCATTGAGAAAATTATGCAGTGCGAATTGTGCGATCGACAAATGGAAGCATTAACCGCCCACCACCTCATCCCCAAACAAAACACCAAGCGGAAAAACGAAGATCCCAGCCCGACGATCGACATTTGCTCAGCTTGTCACCGCCAAATTCACACTCTCTTCGACAACAAACACCTCGCCCAAGAGCTCAACACCCTAGAAAAGCTCAAAAATGACCCCCAACTCCAGAAATTTCTCTCTTGGGTGAAGAAACAAAAAACCGACAAACGCATTCAAGTACACGGCAAAAAAGCGCGACTGCAAAACTAGCACTCAGATATCTAGTCCCAAGGTTCGTAGTGAGGACTTTAATCCGCATTCATGAAGGACTACAGTCCTCACTACAAACCAATTTTATTATTTTTAATTAATAAATACCAATTGCTTAAACACCGGGTTATGGCTACCGAGAAAGCCCGTGAAACTTGCGATAAAGCATCGCCTCTACCCGCTTTTCTCCCCGCAAATGTTGCTCGGTAATTGCCGCAACTTCCTCAGCACAAACTCCACTGTACCAAACCTCTTCTGGCAGCACCAACACCATCGGCCCGTTGCCGCACTGTCCCAAACAACTGCTAGCAACAACTTCAACTTCTGAGGGGGACAATTTCTCAAACGCTGCTAATACCTTTGCAGCACCTTGCTTGCGACAAGTGCGGTTTTGGCAAACAAGAACTCGCCTAGAAGATTCTGTGATTTTCATGTTTTTTTACTTGACATTCTGCTACATATATGCTATTTTTTTATCATGGGAATAGGTGCGGCCATATATGCCAAAATTGTAGAAAAAGTGTTGCGGATTTTGGACGGGCTAGAAGCCCATCCCACAAATCATGATTAATCAGATGATAAACCTTTTGAGGCCAGCCATTGGCGATCGAACAAACGCGACTGATACCTAGCCCCGCCGTCGCAGAGTACCGTAACAATCGTATGTCCCGGCCCAATTTGCTTCGCTAAAGCCACCGCCGCCCCCACATTAATTCCCACAGAACCGCCCATAAACAGCCCTTCTTTCCTCAACAATTGGTAAACCACGCGGACAGCTTCAGCATCATCAATTTGGATAGCATCATCTACCGGGGCATTCTCCATATTCCCAGTGATGCGGCTGGTACCAATTCCCTCAGTAATCGAACTACCTTCTGTCTTAATTTCCCCAGTTTTGAAATAACTGTAAAGCCCGCTACCCATCGGGTCTGCCAAAACAGCTTTAATTGCGAGATTTTTTGATTTCAAAAACATTGCTACACCCGCAAAAGTCCCGCCCGTACCAGTCGCAGCTACCCAAGCATCAATTTTTCCCTCGGTTTGTTCCCAAATTTCCGGGCCGGTT
Organism: Microcoleus sp. A2-C3; assembly: GCF_036706065.1. Taxonomy (NCBI): domain Bacteria; kingdom Bacillati; phylum Cyanobacteriota; class Cyanophyceae; order Oscillatoriales; family Microcoleaceae; genus Microcoleus; species Microcoleus sp. A2-C3. The sequence goes on from NZ_JAUBVX010000013.1 coordinate 35,532, forward strand.
GTCTCGAAATGAGCTTGGCGATTGGCTAAATTGTCAAACTGATTTGCCCAAACTGCATTGTCCATTTCGGCTGCTAATTTTCCCGACAATTTAACATAATTATTCGGGTCTTTATAAGGAACAGCGGGAACTGTCCGAACTTCCGCGCCCAAGGTTTTTAAAGCATCGATTTTTTCTTGGGATTGAGTATCGGGAATCACAATCAAACATTTGTAACCTTTGGCGTTGCAAATATGTGCTAAGCCGATGCCTGTATTGCCAGCAGTGCCTTCTACAACGGTGCCACCAGGTTTTAACAAGCCTTTTTCTTCGGCATCTTGGATGATGTAAAGTGCGGCCCTATCTTTAACGGAACCGCCGGGATTGAGAAACTCTGCTTTGCCGAGAATTTCGCAGCCTGTTTCATCGCTGAAGCTATTTAACCGAATTAGCGGCGTGTTGCCGATTGTGCCGATAAAGCCGTTTTTGATATCCATATTTTTTGAATGTTTGTATTCTATTAATTCTGAGCATAAGTTGATATTTATTGCTAGCATTTCTACCAAATTTTACTCATATTTAGCACAAATCCCGGCAAAACTGGGTCACCGCTAACTGTCGCGGGATTCTCTAAACATTCCTCTGGTAAACCCGGACGGTAAATATAAACTCTGCGATTTTTGCGGTCAATTAACCAGCCTAACTGTACTCCCGGTTCTCTCATATATTCTTGCATCTTTTCTTGCAATGGCTTGAGATTGTCAGAAGCAGACCTGAGTTCTACTACAAAATCTGGGCAAATCGGAGCAAATTTATCTTGCTGTTCTTGAGATAAAGTATTCCACCGTTCCAGTTTAATCCACGAGGCATCTGGAGACTTGTCACCCATTGAAAGCTTAAATCCCGTACTGGAGTCAAAACAAAGACCGGTTCCATCTTGTCGAGACCAAATATACAACTCTCCAAAGACGCTACCACTGCGATTTCCTGTTGTTCCGCCAGTAGGGGACATAATTAGCAGTTCTCCAGATTTGTTGCGTTCAATGCGTAATTCACTATTGATTTGACATAACTCGAAAAACTCGTCGTCTGTCATTTGCAATTTTGGCGGTATTTGCAACACGATTTTTGATGTCAACATAATTGATTTCTCTCAAATCTAAATAGTTGCGACACAATTGCATAATTTGCCTGTTTTTAGTGATGACTTTAGTCCTAAAACATGGGGCTTAAGGACTAAAGTCATGACTACGAACCTGTTTGTAAATTAAACCTATTTATTCGGCTGAGGAGTCATCCGCAAATAAGGCTTAATCGGCGTGTAACCTTTAGGAAATTTCTCTGCCAACTCTGCGGGGTCGGTAATCGAAGGTACAATGACGCAATCGTCGCCATCTTTCCAATCAACTGGAGTCGCAACGCTGTATTTGTCAGTAAGTTGCAGGGAATCAATTACTCGCAGAATTTCATTGAAATTCCGACCAGTGCTCGCTGGATAAGTAATGCTCAAACGCAATTTCTTGTCGGGGTCAATTACAAAAACTGTGCGAATTGTTAAGTTGTTTAGCGAGTTGGGATGGATCATGTCGTAAATGTCGGAGACTTTACGATCGCCATCTGCTAAAATTGGATAGTTGAGAGTAACTTTTTGAGTTTCCTCAATATCTTTAATCCAACCCATGTGAGAATCCACATCATCGACGCTGAGGGCAATGGTTTTCACGCCACGCTTTTCAAATTCAGACTTGAGACGGGCGACTGCACCGAGTTCGGTGGTGCACACTGGAGTATAGTCTTTCGGGTGGGAAAACAATACGACCCAGCTATCGCCAGCCCAGTCGTAGAAGTTGATTTCGCCTTTAGACGAGGCTTGGGTAAAGTTGGGAACTGTATCGCCTAATCGCAGTGACATAACTGATTTCCTCTAATTTTATTTAACGACGGTTCTCTATCATCCCATAATTGCCCGGTTTCTCGATCGCACTGTAAATGATTTTAAACTTTTTGGTCGATCGCCCGCCCATGCCATTACTCTAATGTATATGCGACTTCTACCCTAAATTTTGTTGCTATGCTGTACTTTTTGCTTAAGACAATACAGCCTGTTTTAGTCCCGCTGTGTTTTGTCTGTGCCTGGGGTTTAGTTTTTATGGTGTGTTTGAGTATCGGGCGTGCTATAGGCGATTCCGTGCGTCGAGCTCAGCGGATGCACCAAATCCCTTGTGCTAACTGCGTGTTTTTTACCGGCGATTACCATCTCAAGTGTCCCGTTCAGCCTACCATAGCTTTATCTGAAAGTGCGATCGACTGTCCTGATTATCGATCGCAATCGGGAACTTACGGTTAAAAAATCGATCGCCGCTTTAAACATTTCTTAACATCTCTCGCTATTTCAATTAAAATTAAGTTGTGCTCAAGAGATTTTCAGGAGTGTGGAAAGAATGCTCATTCAAAAGCTAAATGACTGTGACGAGTTTATTGCTGGCGACGGTACTCAACTGCGAGAATTGCTGCATCCAGACAAACAAGCTGTGGATTTGCGTTACAGTTTGGCCCACGCCACTTTGCCACCGGGACAAACTTCTGCGCTGCACACCCTGACAACTTCTGAAGTTTACTATATCCTCAGCGGCGTTGGGGAAATGCACATCGATGATGAGACTCAATTGGTGCAAGTCGGAGATGCGGTTTACATTCCGCCCAACGCCAAGCAGTTTATTTACAACTGTGGCACATAACCGCTAATATTTATTTGTATCGTAGATCCTGCGTGGCGAAAGGAAGACGAGACAATTTTTCAGTAATTTTGCTGTTTCTAGCTACCAGGCTCTGCCTGGTAATGGCTATCTAGAGGCTCTGCCTCCACCTCTCAAAACACCTTCAACCGCCCTAAATTACTGTTAACAACAACAGCACCCAGCCATATGTACCGAGTGATTTCCTCTTTTTAAAACTTCGATGCGGAGTTGCAATAATCCTCGGATTCAGTTGCATTGCTCCCCTCTAATTAGTTGAGGAAGTATCAGCTTTGTTGGTGGGTGCTGCTATTGGTTTTTAATGGGACAGATGTGAGATTATACAGCGTTTTACTCCTTTGATTCTATTTTGAACTTCGCTGTGATATCTAGATATTGTATCTGTCGGAGAAGCTTTTTGTTTGCTTCATATTATTAATTTAGCACCTTTTTCTAGAAGCGCAAGCACCTGCAACTAAACTTTACAAAAGAATGAAGAAGGAAGAGGGAAGAAGGAAGAGGGAAGAAGGAAAAAGGAAGAGGGAAGACAACCCTCTAGGGGCGTAGATAATTGCGAATAATTGTGAAGTTAAATGAAGCATCGAGCTTTGTGGATGCCCAGCTAAAATCCTAAAGTTCGGCTGTGGCTGCTGCTGCGAGAAACAGGCATAATATTTTTATGAAAACAACCAAACTCATCAAACTGTGTGTTTTATCGCTGAGCATTTTCCTGCTGTGTAGCAATGTGATAGCGACAGCAGAACCGACTGTGAAGCCTCAACCGCAGCAAACTTACACTAACCAAGAGATTCTGCAACAGTTGGTGAAGGCGAAAATTGTGTATCTGGGAGAAACTCACGATAGAGCGGCAGACCACCAGGCTCAACTGAAAATTATTCGAGAAATGCAGCGGCAAAATCCGAAAATTGCGATCGCAATGGAGATGTTTCAGCGTCCGTTCCAAAGTGCGATCGACAACTACTTAGCTGGTAAACTGACAGAACAGCAATTAGTCGAGCAAACAGAGTACGATCGCAGATGGCGCTTTCCCTGGGAATATTACGCCCCATTGTTGCAGTTTGCCGCATTAAAACAACTGCCAGTCCTCGCCTTAAATACCCCGTCAGAAGTCACGAGAAAAGTTGCCACTCAAGGTCTAGAAAGCCTCACAGCAGAGGACAAACAGCACATTCCGCCAATTTCCGAAATTCGCACCGACAACGCCGAATATCGACAAATGCTGCTCGAAGTTTACCAGCAGCACCAAAAGGCAGCACAGGGAAATAGTACAGCCTTTGAAAGATTTTTGCAAGCTCAAGTTTTGTGGGACGAAACTATGGCGGAAAGTATAGCTAAATTTGTCAAAGCTAACCCCGATTATCAAGTTGTGGTGTTGGCGGGGACAGGACATATTATGTTCGGTTACGGAATTCCCAGCCGTGTCGAGAGACGTTTGGGAGTCGGGAAGGTGAAAATGCGATCCGTTGTATTCAGTTCGCCCACAGATACTCCTTTGTCCGCAGACAAACCCATTGCTGACTTTGTTTGGAAGCACTCGGAATAGTACAATTTTACTCGCAAGCAATAATCGGGAAAAGTCAATGATAAACAGACCAAAAATACTTGCATTTGCCGGAAGTACCCGCGAAGCATCCTACAACAAACTGCTGGTAAAAGTTGCGGCGGCTGGGGCTAGGGCGGCGGGCGCGGAAGTTACTTATGTAGATTTGCGCGATTTGCCATTGCCAATATTTGACGAAGATTTGGAAGCCAAGGGAATCCCAGAAAATGCCCGGAAGTTAAAGGAGTTGATGGTAGCTCATGACGGGTTTTTGATAGCTTCCCCTGAGTATAACAGTTCGATTACGGCTGTGTTGAAAAATGCGATCGACTGGGTATCGCGCCCAGCACCGGGTGAACCGGGATTGGTGGCATTTACGGGCAAAGTAGCGGTAATTATGAGCGCTTCCCCAGGCGGACTTGGTGGTTTGCGGGGATTGGTGCATTTGCGATCGATCCTGGGGAATATTAACGTGTTTGTCCTCCCGGATCAGAAAGCAATTTCTCAAGCTTTTGAAGCATTTAATGCTGACGGTACGATGAAAGATCCCAAACAGCAGGAGTCTGTTGAGAATCTCGGTGCTAAGTTGTCGAATATCCTGTCTAAATTAATCGCATAAGGCGATAAATTGATTGGGCAATTGGGACACAACATTGTTGTGTCCCAATCCTATAATCTGTTATTTTACTGGCTGCATTAAGTAGGCGCGACAGGGCTATCCAGAGCGGGAATCGCGTCCTAAAATTGCTATAATTATAGTTGATTGCTTGTTATTCTCACCCCCAAATTAACATGACATTCACCGGATATCCAAACTCAGCACCTGTATTACTGACAACCGCAGAAGCAGCGGTAGCAAAAACCAGCAGCCGCGCTTTAGCCTCGCACTTAGAAAATTATCCGTCTGGTGAATCCCTGAAGTCGCAAAAAGATTACCATAAATTTTACCAGTACCGCATCACCCGATAGACCTAAAGAAAACCACCCGATCGCAGATTGGCAGAAATAGACAACAGCAAGCATAATTTAACCATCGGTCATCGGTCGGTTATATTTGTTACAAACCGCACGGCAGGCGTGGGAGACTCCTCCGTCATACCTGCCATGCAGTTTTATTTGATAATTGTGCGATTCCCTACAGGATAGCTTCGCTTCACGCAAATTAGCCCATTTTTTTCTTCTTCCAAGCCTCAACAAACGGCAAAAACACCGACACCAACTCCTGCCGATTCATCACCAAAGTGGGAAAAGAAACCCTCCCGTAATTCTTCCCCACTTCCAGCGGAAAAATTGCCTGGGACTCCAGCGGTAGCCAAACTGCACCAGCAGCCTTCACAATTACCCAACTCCCGGCAATATCCCAAATTTTCGGAGTTGCTTCCACCCCTCCCATAGCCGCACCAGAAGCCACCATCAAAAAATTGTAACTAGCCATACCCAACATCCGAATTTTACTCGGAAGATGAGGCCCAATTCCCACACTGCGGGAACACAAATTAAAAATATGATTTCCGCTCATTTTATCAGCACTTGGGCGAATCTGCTTACCATTTAAAAATGCACCTTGAGGCATATTTGTCAATACATTATCGCCCGCCAAATCCTCTGCATAAAAACCGTGAAAAGTTTGATTCAGCAGTGGTAAATGCACACAACCAAAAACCGGAGTTCCGCGATACAACAAACCCAAAGAAATCCCCCAAATCGGAATTCCGCGAGCAAAATTAGTGGTAGCATCCAGAGGATCGACAACCCAACACCATTCAGTATCAGGGAAAACGTGTTCTCCTTCCTCGCTCAATATTCCGTGATTGGGGAAAGCAAATGCGATCGCACTTCTAATCTCTGCATCCGCCCAATTGTCAGATTGCGTAACCAAAGTGCCATCATCCTTTTCATCCGCTTGTGCAGAACCGAAATCTTTCAAAAACTGCTGTCCGATTGTCTTGACAGTAGTTTGAGAAAAAGTTAAAATAGAGTTCCAAAAATCTTTCATTTCACTAACAATTAAGGGAGAGGTTGGGGAGAGGGGGAGAGAATTATCGAATTACCCATTCCCAATGACTAATGACTAATGACTAATGACTAATGACTACTGACTAATGACTAAACCTTAGTCTAATTCATTTTCAAGAATAGTGGCGATCGCACTTTTAGCATTATCCTGAAACTCAGCAACATCCACCCGACTCAACAGATACACAGCAAAAATCATACCCACCGCCGGCACAGCAAAAACCAACCCGTAAGCCAACATCGGCACTCCAAACAAACTCCTGCCAAAATCCAAAATAGCACCGCCGCTAACCGTCGCCACACCCCGCGCCATCGCTTGCGACAAACCCCAAGCGCCAATGAAAGTCCCAGCCGTTTCCGCAGCAGTCAAATCCAACATCAAACTCAGCGCGCCCGTCGTCGTAATTCCTGAAGCTAATCCGAAGCACATTAAAGCCGACTTAAACACAATTGGATTACCAGTAAATCCCGATAAAATAATCAAACCAAAACAAGCCGCCACCGACAAACAACCCAATCTAATCGTATTTTGCTTGCCGATGCGCGGCACAATAAAAAAACCAGTGGTTCCCAAACCCAAAAGCACACCAGTACCATAAATAGCATTTAACCGCGTAGTTTCCGAAATCGGCATCTTAAAAATTTCCCCGCCGTAGGGTTCCAAAACCGCATCCTGCATAAACAAACAAATCGTCATTACTAGCAGGAAGGTAAAAAACAAACCGGTTTGACGGCTAGCAGTCAAAATCCGCAGCGCACTTCCCAAAGTAATTTTATCTTCTCGATTCACTGCGAGCGATCGCGCCCCGTAACGCGAATACTTTTTCTCAACTCCAAAAGTCGCAATCCCCACCAACAGCAAAACCACCGCCGGTACTTTGACAAACAAACCATTAATTGAAGCCTGCAAAACTTCTCGCGGCACATCCCCATCAATCTGCTTCAGCAAACTGCTGCTGACAATCGCCCCGATAATAATACCAACCATCAGCATCGACCAGACAACACCCACCAACTTCGATCGATCCTCCTCATCGGAAACATCCACCAACAAAGCAGCAAAAGGAGTCGAGCTCGAACAAATCGCGATACCGTAAACTGCAAAAATCAAACCCAACAAACCCACCCAACCGTAAGTAGGATTCGTCCATCCCACCGCCTCCAAACTAGCGCCCAAGCGCCACATCACCTGCACCGCCAAAAAAGCCGAAATTACAAACAAAACGCTTCCTACCCACACGTAACCCGTGCGGTGATGCCCAAACAAAGGCTTAGCATCCGACATTTGCCCGAACCACACCCTAGCTGGGGCGACAAACTGGTGCATCGCCAGAGTACCCGCCACCACAGTAGCCGGAATCGCCAACTCCTTAATCATCACGCGATTGAGCACGCCCAGCGTCAAAATCGACATCATGCCCAGCCCCATCTGAAACAAACCCAGCCGGAACATAGTCAGCAGGTTAACCCGCTTTTGGGCCGCAGTCGCGGAATCTGTTAATGTAGAATCTGGCAAACGGTCGATCGACATAACTATTCAAAATAAACACAGCATGACTCATTCATCCTAACTGATACCAGTTAAAAAAATAATGCAACTGTACTGCTGCCAACCCAGACACAATTATTTATTCCCAATCTAAAATCTAAAATCTAAAACTTGTTTTGAGCGAAGTCGAAAAATCTAAAATCTAAAATGGTACGATAAGCTGTGTTGCATTGAAATTGTATATTTTGACGATCGATCAAAAAAATTTCTCCCCCTCTCCCCCTCTCCCCCTCTCCCCCTCTCCCCCTCTCCCCCTCAATCACCATACAGAATAGGGATGCACAACAGCTTATATCGCCACCAGCCGCTTTTCCTCCTCCAGCTAGAAGCTCAAAAGCGATTATTCCTATAAAAATAATAGACAATAAAGAATTGTGGATTTACAAACCGTGACAACCATTACCCTAGGACAAAACGGCCCAGCCGTCATTCCCCTGTGCGTCGGAACTTGGGCGTGGGGCGACAAACTATTTTGGAACTACGGCAGCAATTACGGCCCCGCCGAAGTAGAAGCAGCATTCAAAACATCCCTAGACAGCGGAGTCAACTTTTTCGACACAGCCGAAGTCTACGGTAACGGCTTGTCAGAAGAATTGCTGGGACAATTTATCAAAAAAACCAGCCAACCCGTACAAATAGCCACCAAATTCGGCCCCGTACCTTGGCGGATTACCGGAAAATCAGTTTCCGACGCCTTGAGTGCCAGCTTAAAACGCTTGCAAGTAGAACAAATAACCCTCTATCAAGTACACTGGCCATTCAGTTTTTTACTAAGTCAAGAAACCTTGATGAACGCCTTAGCAGATGAAGTCAAGCAAGGCAGAATTCAAGCAGTAGGAGTCAGCAACTATTCAGAAGAACAGATGCGCGAAGCCCACAAAACATTAGCAGCCAGAGGAGTTCCCCTAGCAACAAATCAAGTCCGTTACTCATTGCTATCGCGGCAAGTAGAAAAACAAGGAATTGTGCGTGCAGCCCGCGAATTGGGAGTAACGATTTTAGCCTACAGCCCCTTAGCCCAAGGATTGCTGACAGGCAAATACACAACCCAAGAACAACCGACAGGAGCCCGCAAAATGGACTCCCGCTTCAGTAAAGCCGGGATTGAGAAAATCGAATTAGTCATGTCCACCTTGCGGAAAATGGGGAGAAAGCGCGATCGCACGCCCGCCCAAGTTGCCCTAAACTGGTTAATAGCCCAAAACGGAGTCATCCCCATTCCCGGCGCCAAAACCGCAAAACAAGCCGAAGAAAACGCAGGCGCATTAGGCTGGACTTTAAGCCAAGATGAAGTCAACCAACTAGAACTAATGACACGTCCCTGGCTAGAATAGATTTGTTGACTGTTGACTGTTGACTGTTGACTGTTGACTGTTGACTGTTGACTGTTGACTGTTCATTGTTGACTGTTGACTGTTCATTGTTCGCCCTAGGTTGGGTATTACTTCAGTCTACCCAACCTAAAATTCATTTCCCTCGAACCTCAAAATCTATCCGTTAAATCCGCTAAACAATCCGTTGCCGAACTTTCCTATTACCATGAAAATCTTAACTGATTGGGGTTTCACCCGTGAAAGCTTGCGTCAAAACAACTAGCTAAACCGTATTGATTCCTGTTCTTCCTTCTTCCTTCTTCCTTCTTCCCTCTTCCTTCTTCCTTCTTCCTTCTTCCTTCTTCCCTCTTCCTTCTTCCTTCTTCCTTCTTCCTTCTTACTATGAAACAACTATTAACTGACTGGGGTTTTACCCGCGAAGGCTTGCGCCACAACAGCCGCGGCGAATATTTAGTATTGCTTCAAGGAGCATTACTAGCAGGATTTGCCATCTTACCAGTTTATCAACTGCCGGGATTCAAAATACAATCAACTCAATTAATTTATGTTACCTGGTTTCTGGCAGTTATGCTCGGTTTGGGTGCATTAATTTTAATCGTCAAAGGATTGATAGACTTAGGAAAAAACCTCACACCTTTACCCTATCCCATAGAAAACGGAGAATTAATCCAAACAGGAATTTACAGCATAGTGCGGCATCCATTATACAGCGGCTTAATTTTAGCGGCTTTTGGTTGGACAATTTTTCAAATGAGCATATCGCACTTAATAGCAACTGCAATTTTACTGATATTTTTTGATATCAAAGCCAATCGTGAAGAAACCTGGTTGAGTGAAAAATATCCCGACTATTCAGAATATCGCCAGCGAGTAAAAAAACTAATTCCCGGAATTTATTAAAAGTTTTAGATTGCGGTTTGAATCAAGCGTTCTATGATATATTCGACGATCGCAGGCTGTAGCATTAAAGTTGTTGGTGCGCTGTCATTGAGCGATCGCCGATCTTCGATGAGCGATCGCGCGGCCAGCGCCTCCAATGCTTCCATCAGGTCGCGTCCTGAAACTTTGGGCAAAATTTCAGCTTTTAGCCTCGCAGGAGTCGCTGCTTCTTGATTCATGGCCAACCAGTACATGATTTGTTGTTGGAGGGGAGATAGGCGATCGAACTGGCGATCGAGCAAATCCCACAAATCGCTAAAAACAGTATTTCCTTGCAATAAAAATCTCTGAATATCACCGCCAAAAAGTGTTTGAATAGTCGTGGCTGCAATTTTGATCGCCAGGGGATTGCCGCCAAAGTAATTGACAATATCTCTACTTTGTAGTAGCGTTGCCTTTAATCCTTTATCGGCGAGGATTTGTTTGCATACAGGCGGTGAAACTCCGAAGAGTTTGAGCGATCGCACGGGCAAATTTTCGCCCGATCGCACAGCGAACCCGCCCGGTTGTTCTCGCCCGGTTAAAATCAAACAACTTTGGTGCGATTCGTCAGCAATGCGCGCAATTAACAATCCGTAATCTTCATAGCCTTGTTGATATTGTCCGCTGCGATTTCCCCCTTGCAAAATCGACTCCAAGTTGTCGAGAATTAACACACAGCGTTTTTGCCGCCACTGTTCCATTAGAGCAGAAATAGAGTTATTTGTTGTCGCCGATGAATTAGTTAAAATCGGTAAAATATTGCTGAGAATAACATCTAAGGTTGGTGCTTGCTGCAAACTGCGCCAAATCACAAATTCAAATTGAGATTGAATTTGCTGAGCGAGTTTGACAGACAAAGAAGTTTTGCCGATACCGCCAATGCCAAAAATACCGATCGCACGGGTAGAATTGCCGCTAATCCAAGTTTCTAATGTTTCCAATTCCTGTATGCGGTTATAAAAAGAGGAAATATCGATCGCTTCTCCCCAATCTTGGATGCAGTGATCTGGTACGCTGCTATGCTCGTAGCGGCGCAAGACTGCTTGAAGATTTTGCTTTGAGACTTTTTCACCGATGATTTTAGAGATAATTTGCCACAAATGCGCACCGACTTGTTTAATATAATCGTGTTCGTAAAGTAAGCGATCGGCTATTTCTTGATAAGTATGTCCTTCCCAAGTTTCCAGAAAGACGAGGGATTGAATGTCATTGAGCTTTTGCTTTTTATTGGCGGATTGCAACAAAATGTCGATTAGGGCGATCGCCTCTTGTGCTTTCATAAATTGTCATTTGACCTATTCAGTATATTTACCGAATATTCTGAAGGGGGGTTGTTTTTCAGGATAGAAAACAAATTCATTAAATTAACCGCAAGGTAGTCCCTTTTATACTCGGCGGTTGAAACCGCATTTATACGAACGAATTCTGCCTTTACCTACTAATAAATAAAGGGGGTATTGAATCAGGATTTGGGATGAGGTTAATTCCAGAATCTCAAACTTGTGCTGAGCGTTGCCGAAGTATCTCAAATCTCAAATTGATTAAGGGAATTTACGTAAGTTTACAAAACCCTGTCACTTTTTCTCACCGGCAGGGCGATCGGGGTAGTTTATTCTTTGAATTAAGGCAGATCAAAAGCTGTTCATAGTTCAACTGCCGATTGTGAGAAAATAAGATTATGAAGAAACAACTAATAACGGGATTAACGTTGGCTGTATTGAGTTTTGGAATGGTTGTAGAAACTGTTAGCTATCAAGAGCCAAAGGCAGTAGCAGTTAATTTTCCAAATTTTGAGCCTGGTTTAAAGATTGAGGGCAATGTAGCTCAATTATTTATACCAAAGGATTTGATGGAAGCAGTCTTGACACAAGCCCTGAAAGTTAATGAGCAGCGTTTGAAAGATACAGCCTTTAATCGATTCACATTAAAGGGTACAAACTGCAATGTAGTAGGAGACAAATTGCAAGTGAGTGGGATACTCCAAGTAGAACACAGAGAACTGCTTGTCAAGAACCCTATCACAGGTAAGAAACACTACAGCCCTTGGATTTCCGTAAGTGGGCGGGTAACGCAGTTGTTTGGTATTCAAGTCAAAAATAACCAAACTATAGTCAGCAATATAGGAGCGCCTAAAATAGAAGGATTAGAGGCAAGATGGTATGCTGAACTAATTAGTTTGGCAGGTAGATATGTTGGCCCTTCACTTGCGCCTAAACTAACCAAGGAATTGAGTAATTTCAATGGATTGAATGTACGACAGTTTGCAATTGATAAAAGCACCCCTTTGATAGCTTCTAAACTTGGAATTACTCAAGATATTGTGAGAAAAGCTTTAGAGAAAAATATAGGTTCTATTAACGCAGGAATTAACAATCAATCAAATTTTGTACTTTCGTTCACTTTACCTCAATTAAAGTAAAGCCAGTTTGGAAATGTGAGTGGTGTGATATACGCTCTTAGGTAGATGCTAGTTGCTCCGGTAGCTGGATTACCGACTGATACCAAATCCGGGTTAAAAACCCCCTTTATCGCTTAAGAGGGAGAGAAGGGGAGAAATTAGCGACTAATCATCAAGGGTGTAGTAAACCCGGATTTAATATCACGTTAATTTACGAATTTACAAAGCGTTACAAAAGTCTGTTACTTTTTCTCACCGACAGGGCGATCGGGATGGTTTATTCTTTGAATTAAGCCAGAGAACAAGTAGTTCAGGCTATATGTAGGCGACCTGCTTATCAGATGTGTATCAATCGAAAAGAATACGGCTTTGTGTTTGAACACTGATCAAATTCAAGAGAGGCTATTAAATTATGGCAGACCTTATAATCGCTATCCGAACGGGAGACGTAAAAAAGGGGGGGACAGATTTTGATGTTGATGTACAACTTATCTACTCCGATGGCTCACAATCTAACTGGAAGACATTAGATAATCCTGGAGATGATCGTGAGAGAGGTAATCTGAACGTCTATCGAGTCGATGGAGGTTCAGGTGAAGTTGCCAAACTGTCAATGCGTGTAAAGCATGAGCCAGCACATATAAATGATGATGTGAGCTATGACGCTTGGTACTTGTCCTGGATTGCTGTTACTAGAACTAACCTGTCGGGTAAACAGCTTTTCTACAAACCTAATATGTGGGTAGAGGTTGCTCAAGGCGATCCCAACTGGCATGACGTGGGTCTAAGTAGTCCAGACTTATCTATTCCTGGAGAAGTAATTATAGAGATTACCAGTGCAGTTGTAGGCATTTTTGGCTAATTGTAGATTACAAGTAGCCTAACATTCGCTTGGAGCGGACTGACAAAAGACCTTAGTACATTGCGAATGTTGTTTGCAGCCGCTCAAGAGTTGAGCTATCGCAGCAGCCTGCGCGTTTGTAAAATCTGATTTGCTCCATGAGTTCGATCGCCAACAATATACCAAACTACTAGCGATAGCACCTCACGCCTTCATTTCCTCACCAGATAACGGGAAATGAAGGTTGCAGGCGCGATCGCCCTTTCCTCTGACTAATGACTGATGACCAATGACTAATGACCATTGCACCCCCGGCATTCTCTCGCTACAAGCAATTGTCGGACTTGATGCTTGACTGAGGAACCATTGGCTGCGAAAATTATTAAACTTGTAGTTGCTAAGCCGATCGCCCAAACAGTCATAATCCCGATCGCACTGACAATCTTTCCTTGTGTCATAGCTCTAAAATCTGCTATTTGTATAAAAATATACGCATAATTTCTAGTGTTGGCGATCGAGTTTTGTCCCGATCTTCTTTTGCCTTATGAAAAAAAACTTAAAACTTAAATTCCTGACGATCGCCCTGATTGCAAGCTTAGCAATAATCGGTGTCGGGTGCGATCGCCTTTTCAAAAAATCCTTTCAACTCCCCGCCTCAGCAAAACAAGAACCCTGGCCAGTACAAACAGGCCTCCGAGTCAACATCCTCCGCGACAACATCCCAACAGTTAATCGCATAGTTTTAGTACCAGACGAAGCCACATTCTTAGCAGCAATCCAAAAATGGAATCTCAAAGGAAACTGGCCCATTCTCATCGAAGACAAAAAATACACGCCGATGTTTTTGGAGCGCTTCCAACCCGAAGAAATCGTCCGTTTGCCGAGCATCAAACAGCAACTCCCAAAAGGTCAAAAACTCCAACAATTAATGCTCAACAGCGCAGCAGCAGCCTGGAATGCCACGGATGCTCAAACCTTAAAAGCAAAATGGAACTCACTAGGCTGGGAACCCCCAGGAGTAGTAATCACTTCAGAAAACGACCCCGCACGTACAGCAGCAGTTGCCTTAGCAGCCGCCCGCGGCCAACCTTTAGTATTTCTCGAAGGTAACTTCGGAAAACCCAACGATAACCTCAATGATGCACAGTGGAAAAATCTGCAAGCAGCGGTTACAAAAGCCGTCGAATCCACCGGATATTTTTACTCTCAACTCGGAGACCCGATCGACACAATCACCATTGTACGCCAACTAGCAGTAAAATATCAATCCCCCAAAAACAAAGACGAACAATGGGCTGTTACCGACGGTTTGGGAAGGCATCCCAACGGCGAACGGTGGGCCGCCGCCGGCTGGATTTATGGCGAAGAAGTGCGATCGATCTATCAAGCCATGTGTGCCATATTTCTCGATAGCGAAACAGCCATGCTTTATGACAGTTACCCCAAAGAAGGAAATTGGGCAAAATATGAAATGGAGTCAGCCGCTAGCGAACTAAAAAGCATAGGCTTGAATGTCGAATTAGTGCAGCAACCAGAAGCTAGCCTGCAAAAGTGGCGTAGTTTAGCATCAAAACCGTGGACATTTGACTTAATATTGATGAATTCCAAAGGCTATCCAAAATCATTTCAAGTCGGTAACGGCGATGCTGTAGTTGAAGACATACCAAAACTGCAATTTCCCGCAGCAATTCACATGATTCATAGTTGGTCAGCATCCGCTCCAGATGATGCAAATACCGTTGCCGGCAGGTGGTTGGACAATGGCGCTTACGCATATGTTGGTAGCGTTGACGAACCTTTGTTATCTGCATTTCTTCCACCTAAAATAATGGTCGATCGCCTAAAACGAGGCGCGCCTTTTTTAATCGCAGCCCGTCAGCTAGAATCCCCTCCCTGGAAAGTCGCCACCATCGGCGATCCGCTAATATTGATCGCCAAACCCAGACCCAGAATTTCGGCCGCGCAACAACCAATCAAGTGATTTTAGATTTTAGATTCTAATGCAATAAACATCTTGCCAAAATCAAAAATATCTGAAATTGCATCTGCGTTCATCCCCGTTAATCCGCCAACATCTGCGGTTTTCCGTGTGAATTCAAAAACCGTATCGTGGAATAAATCTAAAAGTCTTCAATTTTTCAATATAGTGAGCATACAATAATATCGAATCTACTGAGTTTCTTAATTTGTCATTTAAACCCCTCATCTGTTCCAAACAATCAGCCATAAAATACATCTTAATTAACATCATTCCCCCAAAAAACACAACTATATGCTCGCGCTCTCAAACACCAGATTCATCATTCATTCCCAATTCTTCAATTCTTCAATCTAAAATCCAAAATCTAAAATCGCATAGCTTGTCAATTCCCCTAAAATCACTCAAAATGAGAATAAGAAATAAAATGTAATATTTATCTAACTTCTCAAAGAAGAATTAACCGTTAAATGACAGCCACCCCTCCTGTGGATCTGCCGCCACCTGATCCAACCGCAGAAACTCCCGAATCCTCCCGCCTCAGCCCGCTGTTCAACCGCCTGCACCTTAGCCCCGAAACCCTCCTGCTCATCCTCTCCCTAGTCATTGGGGGAGTTACGGGCGCAGGCGTCGTCACATTTCACTATCTCATCCACTTCATCCACAGCCTGATGCTGGAAGACTTCATGGGCGCGATCGCCTCGAAAGGCCCTTGGACGCTAGCCTGCATTCCTACCTTGGGCGGAGTCATCATCGGGCTGATGCGCTGGCGGTTTCGGGATTTTGGCCCGAATATGTCATCGTTAATTGCAGCCACCCGCGGGCTGCAAGAACTCTCCCCCCTCAAACCCATCACCAAAATGGTGGCCGCCTCAGTATCCCTCGGCACCGGCGCATCCCTCGGGCCGGAAGCCCCCAGCGTTGAAATCGGCGCCAACTTCGGAATGCTGCTAGCTCAAGTCTTGCAGCTCTCCCCAGAACGGCAGCGCTTGCTCCTCGGCGCGGGAGCAGCAGCAGGTTTATCCGCCGGGTTTAACTCTCCCATCGCCGGAGTCTTTTTTGCCTTAGAAGTCGTGCTCGGTAGCACCTTTGCCACTTCGTCAGTCAGCGTTGTCTTGCTCTCTGCCGTAGTTTCGGCGCTGATCGCTCAAATTTGTTTGGGAGCTCAGCCGGCTTTTGCTTTGCCTGTCTACGATGTCCGCAGCCCCCTAGAACTGCCACTGTACATGGGATTGGGACTTTTGGCGAGCTTTGTGTGCCTAGCTTATACAGAAGCAATTCAATTTACCGATCGCTGTTTTCAAGGAAAAACCCGAGGATTTAGTTGGCTCGGACGACTGCCCCGCCCGTTTCATCCGATCCTCGGCGGCGCGATTGTCGGTTTAGTCGCCCTGCAATTTCCTCAAGTTTTGGGTGTAGGCTACGAAACAGTGGAAGCGATGCTGCAAGATGTGAAATTTTCCTTACCTTTGCTGTTGCTGCTGCTATTGGTCAAACTGGCGGTGACAGCAATCAGCCTCGGCAGCGGTTTGGTGGGGGGGATATTCGCTCCGGCGATGTTTTTGGGAGCTTGTCTGGGTTCGGCTTACGGCATCTTTTTGGAAATGATCCCGGCAATGAGCGATCGAGTTGCAGGCCCTGCTGCCTACGCAATGGTGGGAATGGCCGCCATCCTCGCCGGTAGCGCCAAAGCACCGCTGACAGCCATTTTGTTGATGTTTGAATTAACCCGCGATTACAGGATTGTGTTGCCTTTGATGGCTGCAGTCGGATTGAGCGTTTGGTTGGTGGAGTTTGTCAACCGCCGATCGACCACTCACAGCCTTAACCTGCACCAAATGGGCGTAGATGTCGCTGTCAATTCCCCGCTCGCAGCCAGAGAGCAGTTGCAGGATTGGGAAGATGTTCTGGGCGATCGGATTGTCACAGAACTAATTTCTTGCCAGCTTCCCATTGACGGCGAACAGAGCAGCGAAGAGTCTGAATTGGCGATCGCTAATGCACATTTGCCACAAGATGTCAAGCCTTTGTCGGAAACAAAATAAGCAGTTTGACAGCTCTCAAATCCCCTACTCCGTCACAAAACTAATAGCCAAAAACCTAAATATACAGCCATGATATTTATCAACCCAAAAACCGATTACGCCTTCAAAAAAATCTTCGGTTCATCAGAAAGCAAAGATATTCTGATTAGCTTTCTCAACGCCTTAATTTATGAAGGCAATTCTACCATCGAAGACTTAGAAATTATCAACCCAAATCTGCCGCCCAAACTTGAAGGCTTAAAAGATAGTTATCTGGATGTGAAAGCCAAACTCAAAGACGGCACTTTAGTCATCATTGAAATGCAAGTGCTCAACGTCCAGTCTTTTGGCAAACGAGTTTTGTACAATGCAGCAAAAACCTATGCTTTTCAATTGGAAGCAGCACAAGGATATCGATTGCTGAAGCCAGTGATTGCTTTAACAATTACGGATTTTGAAATGTTTGCTAACAGCGAAGAATGGATTTCGAGATTTGTATTCAAGGAAGTCAATAAAAACTTTACTTATCCCGAAAATGACCTGGATTTAGTGTTTGTAGAGTTGCCCAAGTTTACTAAAGGAGAGGAGGAACTTGAAACCTTAGCAGATAAATGGATTTATTTCATGAAAAATGCCAGAAGTCTCACATCAATCCCAGAAGCAATGGATAGCATACCCGAAATACAGGAAGCTTTTAATATTGCGAATCAATCCAAGTTAAGCCGCGAGGAAGTGGCAGATTTGGACAGAAGAGAACAGTTTATTTATGACCAACAGGGGGCGATTATGAAAGCAACTGAGGAAGGAAGGGAAGCAGGAATAGAGGAAGGACGAGAGGAAGGAAAGCGAGAACAGAAGCTGACGATCGCCCGACAGCTACTTTCACGCCTCGATGACGAAACCATCAGCCAAACCACAGGGCTGACGCTGGAGGATGTGCGGAATTTGCGATCGACACAGGCGTTGCCCCCAAATTTAGGCTAAAATGATCGAAAAATATTCATAACAAGCCTAGAGGCGCTGAGGTGAATCCTAACCAGGTAACTGCGAAAAACAAAAGTCAAAAAATCTCAGGAAAAACCCCCTTGGGTTCCGGTCATTACGGCTTGTTAGGGCTCCATCCTTCAGCCTCCGCGATCGAAATTCGGCGATCGTACCGGGAACTGAGCAAACTCTACCATCCCGATACCACCGACCTGCCGCCCTCCGTCGCCACGGCCAAATTTCAGCAGCTAAACAACGCCTACGCCACTCTCAGCAACCCAGAACGCCGCCTCGCCTACGACCTCAAAATAGGCTACTCTCGCGTGAACGTGATTCAGTCGCCCCCAGGCTTCAACACTCCGGTTTCTCGATCGCGTGAAAAAATTTCTAACTCGGTTTACCTAGACCCCACGGATCGCCCTCTTTCCCCAGGAGAAATATTCGCCCTGTTTATCATGGGAACTACTTTAGTCGGATGTTTGGTACTGGCGATCGCGATCGGCTTAATTCGCGGCAATTAAACAGTGTTGACTGCAAAAATTGGTTTGACGACGCACTCATAAGCCTCTGGGTGCGGTGTGCATCGCCCCACATATACTTCCCTCTTCCTTCTTCCTTCTTCCTTCTTCCTTCTTCCTTCTTCCTTCTTCCTTCTTCTATAAAATCCTATGACTCTTCCTTCCGCTGATACTCCTTTATACAGCCATCCACTCCCGGAAATCGAGCAGTGGCTAATCAGTCGCGGCTGCGAGCAAGACCGGCAAGAACTCCACTGCTGGCAGATCGATCGACCTACCTGGAAAGCAGAACTCTTACTCGATATCGACCAAATCACCGTCCGCTACATTGACGGGGGGGGCGACGGTAAAGACATTCAGCGAGCCTTCAAATACTCTCTCTCGCGTCACGACATTGAAGATGCCGTTTTCTCAGGCCCCTAATTTGATTTTAGATTGGCGATTTTAGATTTTAGATTGAGGAATACAGTTCAGAATCAACCTAATTGGCAACTGAAAAATTAATCTAAAATCCAAAATCCAAAATCCAAAATCGTTAGACTTTGCCAAATCTGCGGGTGCGTTGCTGGTAATCAGACAAAGCGCGGTGAAACTCCGATCGATCAAAATCCGGCCACAGCGTCTCAGTAATGTAAATTTCCGCATAAGCCATTTGCCACAGCAAGAAATTGCTCAACCGCATTTCCCCACTCGTCCGAATCAGCAAATCCGGATCGCAAACATCAGCAGTATACAAATAGCGTTTAAATAAAACCTCATCAATCTCCTCCGGCTGCAACTTGCCTTCTTGTACCTGAGTGGCGATCGCCCGACAAGCCTGTACAATCTCCTGGCGGCCGCCATAATTCGTCGCCACCCGAAACAAAATCCCCCGATTGTCCTGAGTTGCCGTCACAGAACGCTCGATTTCCGCCTGCAAAGACCTTGGCAAAGCCTCCAAATTCCCCATAAATTGAATTTGCACATCCTCGTCCACCATCTCCCGCAATTCTTGTCGCAGCTTCCCCTCAAACAAACTCATCAAAAAATCCACCTCTCCGGCCGGCCGCCCCCAATTCTCCGTCGAAAAAGCATAGGCCGTTAAAGCTGGAATCCCCCAATCTTTGCAGCAGCGCAACAATTCCTTCAGGGCGCTAGCCCCCCGGCGGTGTCCCGCAATCCGCGGCAACCCCTTATTCTTAGCCCAGCGCCCGTTACCATCCATAATCACTGCTATGTGCTTAGGCAGTAGTTCTTGTTGTAGATCCGCAGGCAGCTTTTCCAAGCAAATTCCTTGACTCATGGTTTCTCCCGATTACCCGACTAACGGCGCAGTATCCGCTTTAACAGTGTCACTCCCTTCAATCCTATCTGCCGTCCGAAATTGCCGATCGGAATTGGAGCCACAACTCTTTCTCCCTCCGACGGAAACAGCTTTGCTTCCAGCAATTCCTTAAGTTTGCTGCTAGTCAAAGGTCGATTTAACATTCCCATCTGCGCCAGAGAAATCGAACCCGTTTCCTCGGACACCACGACGCACACGCAAGCTTGCACCCGTTCGGTAATCCCCATCGCCGCCCGGTGGCGGGTTCCCAACTGTCGCGACGCGCTGCGATCGGACAAAGGCAAAATTACCCCCGCCGACACGATCCGCGAAGCTCGAATCAAAACGGCACCATCGTGTAGCAAAGTTTGCGGCTGAAAGATTGTCTGCAACAATTCCTTAGAGATTTCAGCATTTAGCTTGACTCCGGGCACTGAAAAATCCCGATCGTCGATCGGAGAATCTGTTTCTACAATTAATAAAGCGCCCGTGCGGTTTTGCGAAAGTTCTTTTACTGCGTCCACAATTTCATCTATTACGCTGTCCGGTGCGGGAGTTGGTCGGCGATCGCGTCCAAACAATTGTCTAATTTCCCCCCGCCCTAATTGTTCCAGAAATCGGCGAAACTCCGACTGCAATATTACCGCCATTGCCACAGCAGAACCTGTCACCAAGCTGTTGAGGGCAACGTGTAACAGCCTCAATCCAGCCCAGTTGCTCAGTGCCGTCGCCAGCATCAAAATAATAAATCCCCGTACCATCCACAGCGTCCGGCGCTCCCCGACGATGACGAGCACCAAATACGCAAGCGTAAATACCAGTCCAATATCGATCGCCTGAACCAATAAGGACTCAACGAGGCCAAAGTTATAGCCAGATTGTTGATTGTTCATGGTTCATCGAACGCTACCGCCTGTGAACCGCGAACCGTGATGCACTCGAACCCGTGAACCATGAACAGTTGTTATTCCAATCGCGTGACTAAACAAGCCAAAAGTAAAAAGTTAAAAGACAACCATCAAGAAATCAAAATGAATTATCTTACTTTTTACTCTTTACTTTTTATTTTTACTTCTTACTTTTGAGTTCCGAGTCGCTCTGGAAGGCGATCGAGCCTCAGCAAATCCTGGTAAGTTTCCCGCTGTAAAATCGTGTTAACTTCCCCATTTTTCACTAAAACCGCTGCCGGTCGGGGTACTCGATTGTAGTTAGAAGACATACTGTAATTGTATGCTCCTGTAGCCGTAACTGCGAGAATATCTCCGGCCTGACACTCTGGCAATTTAGCATCTTTAATCAGAACATCGCCTGACTCGCAGTGTTTCCCAGCAATTGTCACTGTTTCCGTTAAGGGATCGCGCATTTTGCCGGCTGCGAGGATTCGATACACTGATTGATAGGTAATAGGACGCGGATTGTCCGACATTCCCCCATCCACGGCTAAATACGTCCGCATTCCCGGAATTACTTTTTTAGAACCTACGGTGTAAGCTGTAACGCAGGCTGTACCGACGAGCGATCGCCCCGGTTCGCAAAGTAATTTGGGTAATGGCAATTGCTGCCGCTCGCAAGCTGCTACCACTGCGGTGCAAATTGTCCGAGCCCAATCATCAATGCTAGGAGGATCGTCCGTCTCAGTATAGCGAATGCCCAACCCACCGCCAATATTAATTTCTGTGGCAGGCAAATCATAACTTTGTGCTTTTGTCAAGGCCTGAATTATGACCTCGGCTAAGTCGTCGTGGGGTTGCAGTTCAAAAATCTGAGAGCCGATGTGAGCGTGCACTCCCACACAATATAATGACGGCTGTTCGCTGATGAACTTAAATACTCGATCGAGCGAATTGGGATCGAAGCCAAATTTACTGTCGATTTGGCCGGTTTGAATATACTCGTGGGTGTGACACTCAATTCCCGGAGTAAACCGCACCATAATTCGTATCGGCCCACCGGTTTTACTGGTGACACCCAATTTCCCCAACTCAGAAAGAGTCTCTAAATCCTGCCAATTGTCGGCTACGGTAGTGCAGCCGCTTTCGACAGCTAGCTGTAATTCCTCGCGGGACTTGTTGTTACCGTGGAAATAGATTTTGTCAGGGGTAACGCCGGCTTGCAGTGCAGTATGGATTTCGCCGGCCGATACTACATCTATTCCTAAACCTTCCGAAGCTGCGATCGCGCAAACCGCCAAACAACTCCAAGCTTTAGAAGCATAGAGCACTTGAGTTTCGCCCGGATAGTAACGTGCAAAAGCATCCCGGTACTGGGTGCAAGCCGCCCGCAGCGTTTCTTCGTCTAAAATGTACAGTGGCGAGCCAAATTGCTCCACCAAAGCAGTCACTTCGCAGCCTCCGATTTCCAGCCGATCTCGGCTGTTAACGCGGGCTGTCAGCGGTAAAAGTTCTTGATTGGGCGATCGACTTGAGAGGGCCTCTTGAGACTCAGACAGGTACTGAAGTCCAGATTCCACCCTGAGAGATTGAGTTGATACCATCGGCGCAATAACTATCCTTGGTGATTATTCATTTTTCAGAAGTCCTTAGCCGGCAGCGAACAGTCGCTGCTGTAGACTAATGTTTAGAGACTGATTAGCAATTACTCGACAATAGCAAAAAAAACTAATCGCTACTTTATTTTCTAGTGTACAATTTACTGCCGTGCGTTTTCTAGAAATTAAACAGATCGCCGCCGAACACCTCAACAGTGCGGTCGAGCTCGATCGCCTTTGTTTTGGCGGACTTTGGACGATCGAAGGCTACAGGCGCGAGTTAGGCAGTCCTAACAGCGATTTATTTGGTTTGTGGACATGGGAAACAGCAGACTGCGCCTCAGAAAAATTGGATAGCGCACTCGATCCTTTTGATATTTTCTCCCCTCAAAACCGGGCGAACACCGGGGCACCGCCCATAGAAGCAACCCAAACGCTGATCGGCTTGGGTTGTTTGTGGGCAATTTTAGAAGAAGCTCACATTACCATTTTGGCGATCGATCCGCGCTTTCAAGGTCGGGGCTTGGGACAAGCTCTGCTTTGGGCCTTGCTCAAATCGGCTTGTGACAGACAATTAGAACGGGCAACTTTAGAAGTGCGATCGTCCAATTTAGCAGCAGTGGCGCTGTACGAAAAATTTGGATTTCAAGAAGCAGGAAGGCGCAAACGATACTACGAAGACACGGGAGAAGATGCTCTGGTGATGTGGCGCAGTGGCATGGAAAAACAGGAATTTCAGCAATATTTGGCGGTTGAGAAAGTGCAAATTTGCGATCGGCTGCGGCGGAATAAATGATAGCGGGCGATCGACCTTTGGCCGTTTTGAATATGATTTTGTGCAGCTTTTAACCTCAAGTCCAGTCAATCAAACGCGATCTCGTGTCCGGTCGATTGATCGCAATAAGATTGGTTCGTAGTGTGGACTTTAGTCCGCAGAATGGGGAGCATCTCAGTTTTGCAAAAAGCATTTTTTTATTATAGTGCGAGCGTCCCCGCTCGCGTATTGTAGGTAGGAGCGAGCGGGGACGCTCGCACTAGAAATGCAAAACTGAGATGCTCCCCAGGTTTAACTCCTGTTACCTATACGGCCAGTGATCTTGACGAATTCCCTGACGCTCCTGTTTTGGCTTTCGAGAACGGAATTCCCACTCAATTTGGTTTCCAAGTTATTTCTGGAAATGACGGATTTATGTTCGCAGATCCCAAGGCATTTTTTTTATTCTTGCGAAATGGAACTATTGGAGGCGATGGGGTTGTGACTAGACCTCTTGCAAAAATCTTCAAGTCATAGAGCAACCGCAGATATCGGGCAGATAAACACAGATTGACGCAGATGGTTTCAGGGTATTTTCGGATTTTTGCAAGAGGTCTACTTTAGAAACAACCAACGAATCTCCTCCTGTACAATAGAACGCCTCCCCCTTCGCCTCATTGTTGGCCTTTTTGGGCTTGGGTGCAGCTCATTTGTGGAGTCTGTGGGCTTCGGAACTAGACTTCCCGACAATCTTTTAGGCTTGATTTTGATTCGGTTTTGTAGAGACCGCTGTGAATTTTAAATCCTCAAAGTTGAGGAATGCTACTTGAGAGCTAAGCCAAGCGCGTGACAATTACACCGGACGCACTCCTGACCAAAGAAACCGGGTTTTTCAATTAATTTGATGGCTACAGCGAAGATTTTCTGCAAAAACCTGGTTTTTGACCTCCCCTGCGATCGCGCAATGGATTAACATCGAAAAGCTCGATCGCGCCCGTAACACATAACTCTCGTGAAGCAACCTCTACACACTTCTCGATGTATGAATTTACGATCGCGCTCGATCGCAAAAAACATTGTGCTAGAATCCATCAATACGTAGTCGTAGGTTGGGCACAGGCCGAGAAGAGCAATCTTCTGGCAGTCTAGGGGAGGTTGTAGGTCAGCCACCATTTGGGTCTTCCCAGTTGAAAGCCACCCTGCAACATGAGCCTGGAATCTGCAACCGCAGCCGAGTGCGGCAGAGCGGTGGGAGTGTCGCGCTAGAATTAGCATCACGAGTTAAAACTCGAACAAAAACGCTCGTTGTGCGAGCGTGACCTCAAAACGGGCATATAGCAGGTGGGAATAAATCATGTTTGAACGCTTCACAGAAAAAGCAATAAAAGTAATCATGCTGGCCCAGGAAGAAGCTCGCCGCCTGGGTCACAACTTCGTAGGGACAGAACAGATCCTCCTGGGTCTGATCGGGGAAGGAACCGGAGTTGCGGCTAAAGTCCTCAAATCAATGGGGGTCAACCTCAAAGATGCTCGGATTGAGGTCGAAAAAATCATCGGGCGCGGTTCGGGCTTCGTAGCAGTCGAAATTCCGTTCACCCCGCGCGCCAAGCGGGTTCTAGAACTGTCCCTCGAAGAAGCTCGCCAACTCGGACACAACTATATCGGCACCGAACACCTGCTGCTCGGCCTGATTCGCGAAGGTGAAGGAGTAGCGGCCAGAGTCCTGGAAAATCTGGGAGTAGACTTGTCGAAAGTCCGCACCCAAGTGATTCGGATGCTGGGAGAAACCGCAGAAGTCGCAGCCACTGGCGGCGGCGCTCGCACCAAAACCCCAACCCTGGACGAATTTGGAGCCAACCTGACTCAAATGGCGGTCGATGGTAAGCTTGACCCCGTAGTCGGTCGGCAAAAAGAAATCGAACGGGTAATTCAAATCCTCGGTCGCCGTACCAAAAATAACCCGGTACTGATCGGCGAACCCGGAGTCGGTAAAACTGCGATCGCCGAAGGCCTGGCCCAGCGCATCGCTAACAACGACATCCCAGACATCCTCGAAGACAAGCGCGTCGTCACCCTCGACATCGGCCTGCTCGTCGCTGGTACGAAATACCGGGGCGAATTTGAAGAGCGCCTGAAAAAAATCATGGACGAAATCCGCACGGCGGGTAACGTGATTTTGGTGATTGACGAAGTGCACACTTTGATCGGTGCTGGTGCGGCGGAAGGCGCGATCGACGCAGCCAACATTCTCAAGCCAGCTTTGGCTAGAGGCGAACTCCAGTGTATCGGTGCTACAACCCTTGATGAGTACCGCAAGCACATCGAGCGCGATGCCGCCCTAGAGCGACGCTTCCAGCCCGTGATGGTCGGCGAACCCACCGTTGATGAGACGATCGAGATTCTGTTCGGTCTGCGGGAACGCTACGAACAGCACCACAAGCTGAAAATCTTGGATACGGCCTTGGAAGCCGCAGCCAAACTCTCTCACCGCTACATCTCCGATCGCTTCCTCCCAGACAAAGCTATTGACTTGGTAGATGAAGCTGGTTCCAGAGTCCGCTTGATCAACTCCCAACTTCCCCCCGCAGCCAAAGAACTTGATAAAGAACTCCGCAAAGTCCTCAAAGATAAAGACGAAGCGGTGCGTTCTCAAGACTTTGACAAAGCAGGCGAATTGCGCGATCGAGAAATGACGATCAAAGCCGAAATTCGCGCGATTTCCCAAGCAAAAAAAACCGACTCGGCGGCCCGTGGCGACACCGATCCATCGCCAGTAGTTACCGAAGAAGATATCGCTCAAATCGTCGCAAGCTGGACGGGCGTACCGGTTAACAAACTAACTGAATCTGAGTCCGAAAAGCTGCTGCACATGGAAGATACCTTGCACCAGCGTTTGATCGGCCAAGAAGAAGCAGTGAAAGCCGTTTCCCGTGCCATTCGTCGCGCTCGCGTTGGGTTGAAAAATCCCAATCGCCCGATCGCCAGTTTCATCTTCTCCGGGCCCACCGGTGTCGGTAAAACCGAATTGACCAAAGCCCTAGCCGGCTACTTCTTCGGTTCCGAAGACGCGATGATTCGACTGGATATGTCCGAATACATGGAACGTCACACCGTCTCCAAACTAATCGGTTCCCCTCCAGGCTACGTCGGCTACAACGAAGGCGGACAACTCACAGAAGCAGTCCGCCGCCGTCCTTACACCGTCGTATTGTTCGACGAAATCGAAAAAGCCCACCCCGATGTCTTCAATATGCTCCTGCAAATATTGGAAGACGGCCGCTTAACCGATGCCAAAGGTCGCACCGTAGATTTCAAAAATACGCTGCTGATTATGACTTCCAACATCGGTTCTAAGGTGATTGAAAAAGGTGGCGGTGGCCTCGGCTTCGAGTTCAGCGACAACCAAGCCGATGCTACTTACAACCGCATTCGCTCTTTGGTTAACGAAGAACTCAAGAACTACTTCCGCCCAGAATTCCTCAACCGACTTGACGAAATTATCGTCTTCCGTCAGTTGAATAAGGAAGAAGTCAAGGAAATTGCCGTCATCATGCTCAAAGAAGTGTTCGGCCGCTTGACAGAACAGGGAATCACGATGGAAGTGACCGAGAAATTCAAAGAAAGGCTGGTAGAAGAAGGCTACAACCCCAGCTACGGAGCTCGACCCCTGCGCCGCGCTATCATGCGGTTGTTGGAAGACAGTTTGGCTGAGGAAATCCTTTCTGGCCGCATCAAAGACGGTGACACCGCTGTTGTGGATGTGGATGAAGCCGGTGTTGTGAAGGTGCTGCAAGGTCAAAAGCGGGAATTGCTGCCCCAAGGTGCTGAGTAAGGTTGAGTGGCGTGCGATCGCATCGGGAGTAAAGTTGTGAAATAACTAATCTCGCGATCGCAAATAACTCACAATCCTTACATAAAAAAAGGTAGAGAATTAAAATTCTCTACCTTTTTTATGAGTTAATATTAACAGAATGCACTCAACTTTTCTAAGTATTTTCGTCTCAAAAAAACCTAAGACAGATCAACTCGGTTTCTGTAGGGTAGCATCCCCGTCTCTTCCCTGACGGGTTTCTGAATAGCCAAACAAAGTTTTACGTTTAATTAGAGCGACTTACTTCAATGGCAATTAGATAATTAGTGGCAACTATATAGCGAGGACTTTCATGACATCTGAAAAAAAGAATTTGGGTACAGAAGTAGTAGAAATTCCGGCTGAAACCTGGTGGATGAAAGCCTGGAAGTCGCAGCGAGAAAATATTCAGATAGTAATTATTGCTTTGGGTTTAGCAATAGTGATTCGAGCGTTGGTGGCAGAACCGCGTTTCATACCCTCAGATTCTATGATACCAACTTTGCGCGTGGGCGATCGCGTCGTAGTCGAAAAAATCTCCTACTACCTCGAAACCCCAAAAACTGGCGATATCGTAGTATTCGCCCCGCCGGAACAGTTGCAAGAACAAGGCTTTACCGCCGACCAAGCATTTATCAAACGGGTAATTGGCTTGCCTGGTCAAACCGTTGCTGTTAAAAAAGGTCTAGTCTACCTCAACGACAAACCCATCGTCGAAAAATATATTGCCGAACCTCCTAAATATCAGTGGGGGCCTTATGTCGTCCCGGAAAATCAATACTTCGTGATGGGAGACAACCGCAACAATAGCAACGACTCCAGCAGGTGGGGATTTTTACCTAAGAAAAATATCATCGGCCGTGCTGTAGTCAGGTTTTGGCCACTAGAACGTATTGGGCAAGTTTGAAGTCATTAGTCATTAGTCATTAGTCATTAGTCATTAGTCATTAGTCATTAGTCATTTACAAAGCTCGCGACGGATAAAAAGTTCCTGAGCAGGGACGCTCCCACTGTCAAAAAATGCTTTTTGCAAAAATGAGATGCTCCATCTCCCCATCTCCCATTCTCCGCCTCTCCGACTATCCTGTACGGAAATTTCTACTGATTCTTGCGCCTTGAGGGGTAGGGACTTCCTCCGGCAAATGATAAAATACTACCAAAGGCAGCGGGATTGCCGGCCTAGATCAAAATCAATTCAATATTAAAAAATTAGGTAGGAAAGTTATGGGATTTTTTGATTCAGAAATTGTTCAGCAAGAAGCCAAGCTGTTGTTTGAAGACTATCAATCTCTCGTCACACTAGGCGGCAATTACGGCAAATTCGATCGCGAAGGCAAGAAAATGTTCATCGCTCAGATGGAATCCATGATGGACCGCTACCGGATTTTTATGAAGCGCTTTGAGCTGTCTGAGGACTTCATGGCTCAGATGACTGTAGAGCAGTTAAAAACACAGCTCAATCAATTTGGCATCACGCCCCAGCAGATGTTTGAGCAAATGAACTCAACGCTGGAACGGATGAAATCTGAACTGGAAAAACAATCATAGGAAGAAGGAAGAAGGAAGAAGGAAGAAGGAAGAAGGAAGAAGGAAGAAGGAAGAAGGAAGAATGCTTATAGACCTAGTTTTTGAGTCATTAGTCAACAGTCAAAATTCAACTAATGACTAATGACTAATGACCAATGACCAATGACTAATGACTAATGACTCATGACTCATGACTCATGACTAATAATTAAGGCCGCTCAAAAGCTGACGCAGGTTTAAAACTTTCTACGGGAACTCCCTCCAAAGCTTGGCTCATAAAATCTCGCCAAACAGGGGCAACAATCCCACCGCCGGTAGCACCGTAGCTCATCGGTGCGTAATTGTCGTTGCCCATCCAGACAGCAACCGACAACTGCGGCACGTAACCGACAAACCAAATATCGCGTTCTGAGGAAGTTGTACCTGTTTTCCCAGCAGCCGGCCGGCCGAGTTGGGCCGCCCTTGCCGTTCCGTTGTTAACTACCCCTTGCAGGGCGCTGTTGACGGATGCTGCGGCCCAGGCGTTGAGAACTGGTTTTGGTTTGGGCGTATTGTCGAGCAAGACGTTGCCGCTGCTGTCGGTGACTTGGACGATAAACGTGGTGTCAGAATGCCAGCCGTTGTTGGCGAAGGTAGCAAAAGCTCCGGCCATTTCTAAAGGTGTCAAGTCAACGGCACCTAATGGCAAAGAAATCACGGGTTCCATCGGACTTCTGATGCCGAGTGTCCGGCAAATTTCAATGACTTTATTCAATCCGACTTCTTGGCCGAGTTTGACGGCGGGAACGTTGAGGGATGATTCCAAGGCTCTGCGGATGCTGACAGCGCCGGAGAATCCGCCGCCGTAGTTTTGAGGGTAGTAGTAGCCGTCGCCGTCGCGGTAGCCGACTGGGGAGTCGTAGACAATTGAGTCGGGGGTGTATTTGCCGCTAGCAAAGGCAGCGTAGTAGACAAAAGGTTTAAAAGAAGATCCGGGCTGGCGGCGTGCTTGAATGGCACGGTTGAATTCACTCTTTTGGTAATCGACTCCGCCAACCATTGCTTTGACGAAGTGGGTGCGGGGATCGACGGCTGCTAGGGCAATTTGTCCTTGGTCGCGATCGTAAAAAAGTCCTTGGTTGTAAAGTCGATTGTGCCACGTTTTGACGGTTTCTTCGGCTATGCGCTGCATTTTAAGGTCGATCGTCGTTTGAACGCGCATTCCTCCCTTGAGTACGGCATCTCGCCCAAAACGCCGTGTCAGTTCCTGGACTACGGCTTGTGTGACGTAAGGAACTTGGGAGCCACCAAAAGAGGTGATTTTGCCAAGCTTAATTTTTTGCGATCGGGCGGTATCCGCTTCCGCCGGCGTAATCCATTTGAGATCCTTCATCCGGGTTAAAACAGTTTCCTGCCGCTCTTTTGCCAATTTGTAATTGACAAAAGGACTGTATTCTTCGGGGGCGGAAATTAAGCCGGCGAGCATGGCTGCTTCCGCAAGGCTCAAACTATCTGCTGACTTGTTGAAATAGCTTCGAGAGGCTGTCTCTACGCCGTACAAGTTGTGCCCTAAGTAGATTTGATTCAGGTACAGTTGCAGAATTTGGTCTTTGTTGAGAATTTGCTCCAAGCGGATAGACATTACCGCTTCAGCTATCTTGCGACTAAATTTTGACTGGGGAGATAGAAACAGGTTCTTGACTAGCTGCATTGTCATAGTCGAGCCGCCTTCAACGGTTCTACCTTTCTCTAGGTTGACTATGAGAGCTCTGGCTATCCCGCCGGGGTTGATGCCTTTGTGGGTGAAGAAGTTGCTATCTTCGATCGCCATTACGGCCCGTTTCAGGTTCGGGGAGATTTTGTCAAGAGGTACGACATCCCGGTTAGCTTCATCGTGGATACTGGCTAGGGGCTTGCCGTTGATGTCGTAAATGTGAGTAGTTTCGGTGGGAGAGTAGGTTTGCAAGATGCGAACATCTGGCAAATTGCGGAAGCTGATCGCTAAGCCAACCAATCCGCCGGCGACTACGGAACTGGCAAGCATTGTCATGCTGAGTATGGTTCCGGCGGTCACTTTGCTGACTGACTGAACAAACTCGAATACAGGGGCTGAGTTTTCCGTATTTTTGCGAACTGCGTTGGTTGACACGTGGATTTCACTTCCTCACTCGATTTGGGGTTTAAGACTTTTAATTTTAGATGGAAACTCTGGAGGCTTTCAGCGAATGAAAGCCGGTCAGCTTTGGGATTATGGTAGCTTGATAGTTGTGTGTTTATGTGTCAATCAGTGAGTTTAACTAATTCCGCTGCACTTTGGCAAAATATTAGAGTTTTATGGTTTCCGATCGCTCCCCTATGATAACTCCTAACCTTTCAGCGCTTTACCGTGGCATCAGCGAGATTTTTCCCGATCGACCTGATTCTAGCAACCCTGACGAAAATCTGGCCCAACTGCTGGCAAAAGTCGATCGCCCGTTGCGAGTCAAACTGGGAATTGACGCAACAGGGGCGGACATTCACTTGGGACACAGCATTTGCTTCCGCAAGCTCAGAGCTTTTCAGGATGCCGGTCACACAGCGGTACTGGTCATCGGAGATTTTACCGCAAGAATTGGCGATCCGACTGGAAAATCGGAGACGCGCAGCCAGTTGACAGCCGAACAAGTGGCGGAAAATGCCAAAACTTATTTAGATCAACTACGTCCGATTCTAGATTTTGACACGCCCGGACGTTTGGAAATTCGCTATAACTCCGAGTGGTTGTCAAAATTGGACATGGCGAAAATTTTGGAACTGCTAGGCACGATGACGGTGCAGCAGATGCTCGCTAAAGAGGGATTTGATAACAGGATGCAGCAGGAAAATGCGATTTTCCTGCACGAGTTTCTGTACCCGCTGATGCAGGGTTACGATTCCGTGGCCTTGGAGACCGATGTGGAGTTGGGCGGAACTGACCAAAAGTTTAATATTGCGGTGGGCAGAGATTTGCAGAGGCATTTTGGGATGAAACCGCAGTTTGGTTTGCTGATGCCGATTTTGATCGGGACTGACGGCGTGCAGAAGATGTCGAAGTCCTTGAATAATTATGTAGCTTTGTCTGAAGATCCGCTGACGATGTATTCTAAGTTGGAGAAAATTGCCGATCGCTCGATCGCCCAGTATTTTGAACTATTGACAGATTTGCCACTTGATGAATTGCCGGAAAATCCGCGAGAAAAACAGAAACTTTTGGCTGTGGATGTGGTAAGTCAGTATTTTGGGAAGGAAGCGGGCGATCGGGCGCAACAAGATGCGATCGCGCTAATCAAAGGTGCGGCGGGACAGGCTGATGCTGTGGCGGAGTTTTCTTTGGCAAACGTGCAGTTTCCGGCTAAGTTGTTTTATATTCTGAGTGCTAGCGGGCTTTGTAAGAGCAGCGGTGATGCACGGAAGTTGATGCAGGGCGGTGGGGTGAAGTTGGAGGGCGACAAAGTTTCTGATGTTAATCTTACGTTTGAATCACCTGCTGATTTATTCGGTAAGGTTTTGCAAGTGGGCAAAAATAAGTTTGTGCGATTGGTGTCTTGAATATCTTTTTTAACCGCAGATGAACGCTGATGAACGCTGATAATCGAATTATTGTGGCTTTGGATGTTTCGAGTCAAGAAGAGGCGATCGCACTTCTTGACAAACTCCCGCAAGTATCTTTCTGGAAAGTGGGTTTGGAACTGTTTGTGAGTTCCGGGCCGGGGATTTTGGAAATTTTAAAACAGCGGGAAAAGCGGATTTTTCTCGATTTGAAATTTCACGATATCCCCAATACTGTGGCTGGTGCTTGTCGTGCTGCGGCTAAGTACAACGTGGATTTATTGACTATCCATTCTACTTGTGGTAAAGATGCTCTGAAAGCGGCACAGTTAGCTTTGGTAGAAGGGGCGGTGGCGGTTGATAAACCGACTCCTAAATTGATTGCAATTACGCTGTTAACGAGTTTGAATTCGCGACAGTTAGCTTTTGAGTTGAAAATACCTTTGGAGTTGCCAGAATATGCTTTGCACATGGCATTGTTGGCTAAGGAAAGTGGTTTAGCTGGTGCTGTTTGTTCTCCGCAAGAAGTGGAACAGTTAAGAATGAGTTGCGGGGATGATTTTGTGTTGGTTTGTCCCGGTGTGCGTCCGAAATGGGCCGAGGGGGGCGATCAAAAACGATCGATGACTCCAAAAGCGGCATTTAAAGCAGGTGCAGATTATCTGGTAATTGGGCGGCCGATTACAGCTTCCGACGATCCGGTGGCGGCTTTTGCGCGCATTTGTGAAGAGTTGGGATAACAATTTGAATGTTTGTTAAACCGCAGGTAAACACGGATGAATACAGGTAAACTTCCATCGGCGTACATCTGTGTTTATCTGCTAATATCTGCGGTTGCAAGTCCGACTCTGGCTGTTAATGTTGTCACAAATGCCGATCGCAGTATAAACGCAAGTCGGTATGGTTTGTTAGCCCGATCGCCCTGTCCGGCAGATTTGGAAGCTTTAGTCGATCGGCTGTTGCAAGATTTGCCGAGTTATGCTAACCGTGTAATTGCGCGATCGGGCTTTGCTCCTAACAATTCTAGAGCGATCGATTACGTGCAGCGTCAAATAATTTTAGCAGGTCGCCCGGAGTTTGAACCGCTACCTTTAAATTTTGAAGAAGCACTTCCTGAAAATGCCAGTCAAGTTTTTATTACTACATTAGAACGGCAGTATCGCGAGGGGAAACGAGTTGAAATTCAGCAATATCACTGGCTGTTTTTAGCTAAAACGGAGAAGGGCTGGGAATTAGTAAAAATTGTTTCTCGGTTTGGTACAGTGGCGGATGTTCGTGCGTTGTCGCCGCCAGAAAGTGAGAAAAGCGCAATTGCTGAGGCGATTCGTTTGTGGTTGCGAGATTGTCGTGCACAAGGAGAAAATAAGACGGCGCTTTAACTACTGAATTCTCTAGCCAAATTCTGTTTGATTTCCAAATATGCTGCTTCTTCTAGTTCTAGTCGTTCTCGAATTAGGCGAATAATCCACGCCTCAACATCTGTTTCTTGATGCAATCCCGCTAAAAAAGCTGCTTTGATCGCAAGTTCAGAGGGAATGGATAAAGAAGTCGGTGGTTTTTGAACAATAATGGGAGTTTCCCACGCTGAGTCATTGTTAGCTTCGATTTCAACTATTAAATCAATTTCTGGTTCAGAGAGTGTTTCTTGGGTTGTGGGATTGATTGAGTTCATATTGGTCATCCGGTAATAAATTGTTGGTTTGAGCCTGATATTGTTGGTGAATACTTCTCTAGTATTCACTGTTTTATATCAAGAATTCTGTCGCGTGGGTGGGGGCGGGTTTATCAGATTATTCGTTTCAGCCTGAGATTGTTGGTGAACCCGCGCCTACAAGTGTTGCGGTTCACCAGCAATGATATCAGGCGTAATTACTGATTAACTTGCCGTTTTAAATTCATCCAATTTAGCTTTGATTACCTGCATATCTTGCCACATAAACCATTTTGGTGTCTCCGGTTCGCGGGAGGGATTTCGCAATAAGTATGATGGGTGAAAAATTGGCATACACAAACGTCCTTCCCATTCTATCCATTGACCTCGGATTTTACTAATTGGCCGCTTGTCGCTTAACAATCCTTTGAGGGCTGTTGCACCGGTTAATAAAATAATTTTGGGGTCTAAAATGCGAATTTGTTCGAGCAAGTATGGTTTGCAAGCTTCGATTTCTTTGGCTGTGGGAGGGCGGTTTTTGGGTGGGCGACATTTGATGACGTTGGCGATGAATACGTCGGT
The DNA here is from genome assembly GCF_036706065.1 of Microcoleus sp. A2-C3. Taxonomy (NCBI): domain Bacteria; kingdom Bacillati; phylum Cyanobacteriota; class Cyanophyceae; order Oscillatoriales; family Microcoleaceae; genus Microcoleus; species Microcoleus sp. A2-C3. The sequence continues at coordinate 70,071 of NZ_JAUBVX010000013.1, forward strand.
TTCTGCACTCAATTCTACGGATTCTAAAATCTTATCTAACAGTTTGCCCGATCGCCCTACGAATGGTAATCCGGTTTCATCTTCGTTTTGTCCGGGCGCTTCTCCCACAATCAAAATTGAGGCTTGAGGATTGCCGCGCCCGATGACGGCGTGGGTGCGGGTGTTACCCAATTCGCAGCGGTGACAGCGGTTGCAGTGATCGCCGATTTGTTCCATATTTTGATAAGTGCCGGCGGGAATGGGAATTTTGGCATTTGCTGGGATTGAGTCGTTTTGGAAGGCGGCACTTTGATTGCTGTCAAACAGGCTAAGTTGCAAGTCGCTGGACATATATTTTACAATTAGAGAGATTTTGTTTAGTCTAGAGTTTATAGTTTAGATGGCGCTGGGCGATCTGAGATTTACTGGATGCTTCTATGCGCTGCTGTGGATTCGCTACGGGATAGCTACGCTTTACGCACAATCCCAAATTAACACTCGCAAATCTCCAATTGTTTGGTTGAGCTCGTACAGGCAGGAATATGTTGTCTAACCCGTTTTTTGACGATCGCGCCGATGCAGGCGAAAAACTGGCCGAGGCAGTTGAAGACGAGCTCGGTCAGTTGAATTTAAGCGCACAGGAAGCTATTAAACCGATTGTTTATGCCTTACCACGCGGGGGTTTGCCGGTTGCTGTGCCGATCGCGCGCCGCTTGGGTTGTGCTTTGGATGTGGTTGTCGCCAAGAAAATTACTCGCCCAGATAATTTGGAATTGGCAATCGGGGCGGCAACTGCTGATGGCCAGGTGATCTGGCAAAAGCAAAAGCAGCACAATTTACGCTTGCAAAAATCAGCACTCCAGCAGGCTGAAAATAGCGCTCAATCTCTGTTAGCGGATTTGGCTTCGGGGCGACCAAATGTCAGCGCGGCGGGGGCTTTGGCGATTTTGGTGGACGATGGCATTGCTACGGGGATGACGGTGGCTGTGGCGGCGAAGGCTTTGCTGTCGCAGCAACCTGCGGCTTTGTGGATTTGCGCGCCCGTCGCCCCGCTAGATTTGATGGATTTTTTGGCGGAAATAGCCGATAAGTCGATTATTCTGGAGACTCCTCACCCTTTTTACAGTGTCAGTCGCTTTTATGGGCAGTTTCCGCAGGTGGAGACGGCGGAGGCTTTGGCGTGTTTGCTGCAACAAACTGAATGGCGATCGTAGGTTAAGCTGGAAGGCTAAATCCAAAAGCTCGATCGCTAACACATGAGACCTTGGGAATATTGGTTGAACACTGTGATTCTGTCTACTCAGCAAAATCCGCCTCGCTTTGTTGAGTTGGTGATGTTGATTTTGGCGATGATTTTGTTGGGGCTGTGGAGTGTAACATGGCAGTGGCAGTATTTAACTCTGTCTTTGAGTTATATAATTGGTTCTTCTTTTTCAATTTTGGTGCGGGAATATATGGGCCCGCGACCTCAATTTCAGTGGACTCATTTCACTGCTTTGTTATTATTAATTATCAGTTTTTATAGCTTTGCTGAATTGATTAGATAGTTGAAGGGGTTTTGAAGGAACCGATGAAAGAGCCGTCAGGCTGTCGCCGCGCGCCAGCATTCTTGTCGCGAAGGAAGAAAATAGAAGATCGAGAGTTCGTGAATTATTCGCGATTATCCTATATTCTAATGCGGTTGATGCAAAATTATCCGATTGCCGGTGGGATCAAAGGCATAGATTTCTAAGCCGTGTGAGGCTTTGATAATTTCTCCGGCGGGCGGATATCCTAAAGCCCAGATTCGGGCGATCGCATTTTCGATATCGCTGACTTCCAAACACAAACTCATGCCTGTTTTTGCTCGATTTGCAAATTCGGATTTGTGGGAATCTTTGGGTTTGAATATGCCGAGTCGTAAGCCGGGGAGTTGAAATTCAGCATAAGTATTGGGAATGTAAGGATTCGGTTCTATGTCGAGAAATTTCGTGTAGAATTTAACGAGAACTTCTTTGTCAATGTCTGCTAAAGTCACAAGGGCGGCGCTGTATTGGAAACTCATGTAAATTGGTAATCAGGAATTAGTAATTTTGTTTAATCATTAGTATATGACTAATGACCGTGGCGAAAAGTCAAAACTATCTTATCATATTGTAATACAACAAATATTTCTCTATGGAACTCATCAATTTTATTGCTCTGTCTGTCATTGTTGTCGCTGCGCTGGGGATTGGCGTGGGGACAATGACTTGGGCTTACTTCGGCAAGGGCAGCATTTCTGTACTGTTTAAAGAACCAATTTTAAACTCGCCAGAATTTCCAGCTACTGACAACGGTAGCAAAGCTGCGGTTTATTTCCAACAAGGAATTGAGGCTTATCAGTCGGGAAATTACCGCCAAGCTCAAGATAAATTTACTAGCGCTTTAGAAGAGGTTGCAACGGCGGAAGCGTACCACAATCGCGGTTTGGTTTTTGCGAATTTGCGATCGGATGGCGAGGCTGTGGCAGATTTGATCCGTGCTAGCGAATTATACCAACAGCAGGGGAATGGATTTGCGATCGACACGATTAAACAAAATCTTGCAGCTTTGAAGCAGCGCAAATTAGAACGAGAAAAACCAAAGTCTGTAGCGACATAAATTAGTAGGTTGGGGCCGTGTAACGAAACCCAACCTATGGTTTTGGTCTGAAAAACGCGGTTTTGCGATGTATCATGTTCGAGCCAAGGTATTTGAGACAAACCGAGTTTGTTTTCAGAATTATTATTAAAGTTGAATATCAAGATTGAACATTCTCGTAAACAACTAAATTTTTCGGGTATCTTCGATTTGGTCGATTTGAGAAATCAGCATTCCTCGGCTAGGTGCCACCACTCGATAATTAGTAATTGGATCGAAAGCTTCCCACTCTTGAGTGACTTCGCTGTCTTGCCACAAAAACCATTCCCGGTAAATTTCGCCGTCGTCAATGTCGCCGCACAAATTAAGCCAATCATCTCCTCCCAAACTCTCAAAATCTCCTCCTACTAAGTCAATCCAAGCCGCCAAAATACAAGATTCCATAGCACTATTATCAAAAGTATCTACCTGAGATTGAACAAAGGTTTCGGGATAGCAAAGTGTGGATTTCATACGCTGTACCTGAATGTTATGTTATTAATTTATACAAAAATCCTCAATGGCGGTGAAAGCACAATGCCACTATCCGAACCTCCACAGTTTATACCTGAAAAAATCTTAATAACCAAAGCGCTCAAGTGTTTTTCCTGTATGACTTTAGGGCGTTTTGAGTTAAGCCGTGGCAGAGGCTGATTTGAGCCAATTTGCCAAGTGGCACAGCAAAAAGCACGCGCGGCAAAGCTATCCGGTGGGGAATCGCCCGAATATCTCTGTCAAGGGCGATCGCACTTTCAGCAGCGAAGACAGCGCGACTGGCAATTATATACTTGGTAGGTTGGGGAGTTTCAGTACAGTTTTTGTGATAGCATTTATAGGAACAGAGGTTGCAGATAGACAAGACAGTCAAACAAAACAAAGTTTGAGTCATGCCAATTCCGTCAGCATCGGAATCATACATCTTTCTTCTCTCTCTGTGTCCTCTGCGTTCTCTGCGGTTAAATCATTCCGATACAACCGGAATTGATATCATGCCAATTCTGCTGAATATCCCAAGTATTGAAATATCGCTGGTGCTTCCCAAATTGCGAGAAGCTGCGATTAATAGAGTTCGCAAAGTAGATAAATAGTTAATCAGAAAAACAATGCTAGAACTCCACTGTCACACAACTTATTCCGACGGTACTCTCACCCCAGCCGAACTCGTAGCAGCCGCCGCATCTTCGGGGGTTCGCGCCTTGGCCGTCACGGATCACGATACGATGTCTGGTTGGGATGAAGCCTTCGCCGCCGCTGCTTTGCACGGTATCGAAATAGTCCCCGGACTCGAACTCAGTACAGTGCACAACGGTCGATCTTTGCACATTTTAGGTTTTTATCCCGATGCAAATAAATTGCGCGTTCCTTTGAACGATCGCATAGAAGGAAGATTTAGGCGATCGCAAGAAATGGTAGATAAACTAGCAGCGTTGGGATTCGCGATCGAACTGCCAACAACATCCCCAGGAATGGCACCGGGAAGGCCTCACATTGCCTCTGCCCTTGTAAAAGCTGGTCACGCAAAATCATCGCGGGAAGCCTTTGATCGCTGGCTGGGAGAGGACGGCCCCGCCTACGTGCATTACGACAAATTCTCGATCGCCGAAGGCATAGATTTACTCAAGAGTTGCGGCGCAGTACCAGTGTGGGCGCACCCTTATTTATTTCGCGGCGGCGCTGTTGAGGAAGTTTTAAAAGAATTAGTAGATGCAGGATTAATGGGAATCGAAGTATACCATCCCACCCACAGTTCCAGCCAAATTCAAAAGTTGAAAGATTGGTGTCTTGAATACGGTTTGCTGGTAACTGGTGGCAGCGATTATCACGGCCCCGATCCAGAAAGAAATGAAAGGAAAGGTGTTGAAAGTACCCAATTGAATATGCTGCATATACCATTGGAATTGCTGGAACCGATTAAGGTTGCTGCGGCGACTTTGAAGTAATAACTGTAGGGTGCGTCAGTTTTTATCGGAGTAAATTGGAATAATCAAGCCAGTTTGACGCATCGTATTAGATATCTTGAGAATTCCTAAAACTATCTGCGTTCATCTGTGTTTATCTGCCATTATCTGCGGTTTTTTGATCAAATATTTTGCAAGAGGTCTACTAAAAACCGATAAAAACAAACCAAACATAAATTAATGTGAAGTTAGCGAGGAATTGCTGTTGAGCTAATGTTAGGATAGCAGTAAATTTCAACTACTCGGCGGAGCTTATTATGAGTACAGAAGACAGAGCAAAGGCGATCGGCAAAAATGTAGAAGGCAAGGCTCAGGAAATTTTCGGCAACATCACGGGGAACAAAAAAGATCAGGCTGAAGGCAAGGCGAAACAAGCGGAATCCGCCGCCCGCCACGCAGCAGAAGATGCTAAAGATGCTGTAAAAAATATCGCAGACAAGGCTAAAAAGGCGATCGACAAATTGTAGAAACTGGACATCAAACCGCGATTTGCGGTAGGGGCGGGTTTACCAACAATTTACGGTAAAAATGAATAATTTTGTAAACCCGCCCCCACCCAACCGATATGTCCGATATGTCATTGCGAGCTCTTAGTGAAGCAATCGCCGGGATTCTGGGATTGTTTCGCGAGCTCGTAATGACATTGTTGTTTGGACTCTGGGATGGCGACGCACACCGAACAATGATAGATAATGTTGTTGAGTGCGATCGACCAAAAAAGCAGAAATTTAATAATTGGGAGAAAAATAAAATGTCTAAAGGAATTGAAGAAGTTAAGAAGCAGTTATCTAGTCAAAATGAGCAAGAAAGACTCGCTGCTTTATCAAAAACTCTCAATTATGGTCAACCAGGTTTAGAACTATTGATTGAACAATCAATCAAAGATAACTCCGATCGAGTTAAACAATTGGCCTACAGAGTTTTCCGTGGTGATAATTCTTATTTGAGGGAAAATACACCCGAAAACTTAACAACTTGCCCAACAGATGTTATTACGTGTCTAGCAATAAGTCCAGGCAATACTATTTTAGTAGGAGGGAGTTGGAAAAAATTTTGGGTATGGGATTTGCAAACAGGGGCACTGATTCGTAGTATTGAAGGACATTCGCACTGGGTGTTGTCTGTGGCTATTAGTCCGGGTGGAAGTATATTAGTTAGCGGAGGTGCAGATAAAACTATTAAGGTATGGAATTTAAAAACAGGGCAGGTTATTCGGACGCTCAATGGTCATTCTAGTTGGATTACTGCTGTTGCTATCGCTGCTGACGGCAAAATTGTTAGCGGTAGCGCAGATAAAACCATCAAAATATGGGAGTTAAATACCGGCAAGCTAAGTAAAACCATAAAAAATGAAAAGGAACTATTTTGTGTTTTGAGCTTATGTATTAGCCATGATGGAAAAGTTATCGCTTGTGGAAGCACTAATAATAAAATTACATTATGGAATTTAGAGGGCGGTCAACTCATACGCAGTATTGAAGGACATTCCGCTTGGATTCAATCTTTAAGTATTACTTCAGGCAACACAACCTTAATTAGTGGAAGTCGTGATGGGGTTATCAAATTTTGGCAATCCAAAACTGAAGAAGTGTCTTCAAATCAATCAGCTTCTGTTTTGGGGAAAGGTTTAGTAGATGTAGCAGCTACTGTAGCGGGATTTTCATTAGGAGGGCCTATAGCTGTAGGGGCTTGGGTTTTAGGTAGAGTTATTGTTGGCGCATTAGATAATAAAGATTTGTCTACGTTACCTCTTCTAAATTTAGAATGCACCAATACTTACTCTCACAATCAATCAATTAATTCTCTAGCTTATCATGTAAATCAAAATATACTTGTAGTAGGCTTTTCCAAAAACATTAAAATATTTGATTTGCGAGATAATTATAATAAAATCATCTATAATTTACCAGAAGATCCTGGTTTTATTAGCTCTGTAGCAATGAGCTCTAATGGAAAAACTCTGGCTGTTGCAGGTAAAGATTGGGTAACATTGTTGGAGGCAAAAACCGGAAAACCACTTCATGCTATTAAAGGATGTTCTTATCCTAAACTAAGCAAAATTGTTATTTATGAAATTTTCCAAAGACTATTTTGTGGTCAAGAGCAGCATTTTACTGTTAAAGGTTTAGACCAGAATAATAGAGAGATGAACCTGAACGAGCAAAATATTACCTGGGAAACTACTGGCGGTAAAATCGAACAGGGTTTATTTACAGCAGGTCAAATAGAAGGAAGATTTGAAGTCAAAGCAAAGATAGGCATTTTTGATACTTCTGTCAATATTACTATTATTGAGCATCCTATAATCACTCAGCTTTATATTACTCCTTCTAGTATTACTTTAGAGTTTGGTAAAACGCAAAAATTCACAGCACAAGTTTTAGATCAACGCAGTAATCCCATGCAGGAAACTGTATTATGGGAAGTAAGCGGAGGTGGAAGCCTTGACCAAAATGGCAATTTTATAGCTGGAAGCAAGCAAGGTGAATTTGAAATCATAGCTTCAGTCGGTTCAATTATTCGAGTTATTCCAATTACGATTATTGAACCTCCGAGACTAGCAGAACTAATTATTATATCTTCAAGACCTCAATTAGAGTTTGGTCAGAAATTTAATTTTCAAGTTAAGGGAGTCGATCAGTATGGTAACAATATACAAACGGGAGAAATTAGTTGGTCAGTAAGTAGTGGCGGTGGAACGATTGACAAAAATGGCAAGTTTGTAGCTGGAAATAATCAAGATAACTTTGCAATTATAGCTTCTGTCAGTTCAATTCGTCGAGTTATCCCAATTAGGATTATTGCACCTCCGAAGTTAGCAGAACTAATTATTACATCCTCAACATCTCAATTAGAGTTTGGGCACAGTTTTCAGTTTCGAGTAAAAGGTGAGGATCAGTATGGTGACAACATAAATATTGGACAAATAACCTGGAGTACAACGGGCGGGTCAATTCTGAATAATGGAATGTTCCGCGCTAGTTATCAAGAAGAGAAAATAACTGTTACTGCCACTCTGGGTGAAATCAGTATTTCTGCCGATGTCACTGTAGTTGAACCGCCAAAACTAACGACATTATTAATTTCACCAAAGGAAGTAAAGATAGAGCCTGGACAACATCAAAAATTCCAGCTTCAGGGTTTAGATGAGTGGGATCGTGACATCGCAATTGGGCCGATAGTTTGGCAAGCAACAGGTGGTACGATTGACCAAAATGGCTATTTTATAGCTGACATAAATGCTAAAGGTAAGTTTAGAGTAACTGTTACTTCCACGGAATACAATATCAGTACCTTTGCTGATATTACAGTGATTGCTGTATTGAGAGAATTATCTATTTTTCCCAATGAAGTAGCACTTAAACCTGAAGAAAGTTTCACTTTTGATGTTATAGGATTTGATCAACAAGATGAACCAATACAGATTCATCAAGTATATTGGCAATGTACTCAAGGGGGAATAATTAACGGCAATGGAACTTTTATAGGAGGTTATGAAAAGCGTGAAGTTACGGTTAATGCTACAGTCGAACGCATTACTCAATCAGTTAAAGTTACGTTGCTCCCTGTTTTAAGACGATTAGAGATTTCTCCTCAAAAAGTAGTAAAGCTCAAGCCTGATGAATGCCAAAAATTTACAGCACTAGGCTTAGACCAATATGGCAATCGAATAGATACTAGAAAAATCTCTTGGGAAACAACAGGTGGCAAAATTGACCAAAACGGTAATTTTACTGCTGGTCACAATGCTAAAGGTACATTTAAGGTAACAGCTAATGTTACTGAAATATCGGCATCTGGGGTAAGGGCTAAACTCTTAATCTTGGGAATATACATGAGGCTTTTATATCGTGTATTTTCATTTGTTAATTCTACCCCAAGTAATTTCATCCTCAAGTCGGCTGTCGAGCTTATAAAAAGTAATTTTACCACTGGTCAACAAACAGAACAAGCAGAAAATACAGAAACAGATTTTACAAATGAAGAAACCGAGATCCTTGGTTTTGATATAGAAGCGTGGTTACAGAAAAACATCTTTAAGATTGTCGCTCGGATTCTAGACTTTGCGGGTCAACTATTTATTAATGCAGCTAAGATTAGTGCTTCTGTTGAAGTTATTGTAGTTCCTGTATTGAGACGATTAGAAATTTATCCTAAAGAAGTACAACTTAAGCTTAATCATAATTTAACTTTTACTGCTAGAGGATTTGATCAGCAAGGGGCTCTGATTATGCCTGGGAATATCATCTGGCGTGCAACCGGTGGCAATATAAATTCAGATGGTCAATTTATAGCTGGAAAAAGTATCGGTCAAGTTACAATAACTGCCAATTTGGGAGAGATTTATGATTCTGCATTTATAAATGTATTAACATCTCTACTTGATCCCAGGCCTATAAATAAAATTGATACGGATGATGAACAAGATGATGAACAAGATAATGATTTTATTGATCCCGATATCTTCAGATGTAACTCTATAGTGTTAAAGGATTATTATGATTACGATAAATTTTTTCCGAATAAAATCGAGGAGTGGTTTTACAGAAGCCAGCTTTTTTACTACGATGGTTATAGTATTAATGATGTACTCGATGGTTATACTATTTAATGATGTACTCGATAATGATGATTATTATTTAAATTAGATGGATGCTAGGAACTTTTTCTAGTATCTAATGGAGGAATAAGTTTTAAGTGATGAATAAAATACCATTAACAGAGTAAACTAACTAAGGTTTTTCATTTAAAATACTTGGCAAACAGTTAATCACTAATGTGATAATATACCGTCCGGGATGACTACAGCAGACACTCGCCCACAAACTATGCAGCCAATCCAAATTACCACATTCCAAGCTTTGCGGCGCAGCTTGGGGCTAATCATCCAAGCCGCACCAATTGAACTTTTGCTGATTTGATTTATTGGTCGGGGTTCATTTGTCAGGGTTTGCATTGAGTTGGTGGGTGGGGATAAGAAACCGGGTTTTTTCGGAGTTTTTGGGTTGGTTGCGAGGGTTGTGGAAAAAACCAGGTTTCTGGGGTGGTTGTGGGGGATAAGAAACCGGGTTTTTTCGGGGTTTTTGGGTTGTTGCGAGGGTTGTGGAAAAAACCAGGTTTCTGGGTTGGTTGTGGGGGATAAGAAACCGGGTTTTTTCGGAGTTTTTGGGTTGTAGCGAGGATTGTGGAAAAAACCAGGTTTCTGGGGTGGTTGTGGGGGCTAAGAAACCGGGTTTTTTCGGGGTTTTTGGGTTGTAGCGAGGGTTGTGGAAAAAACCAGGTTTCTGGGGTGGTTGCGATTAAAATTAGAAGGATTAAAAATCGGGTGTCTGGGCTAAAAGCCCGATCGCCAAATCCATCTGATCCTTCCCCCGCGCCAGAAAACCTTCGCACTCCTGCAAACACTCGACAGCCACCGCAAACTGCTCAAAAACCTCCTCTAGTGGCAATTCTCCAGATTCCACCCGATCGATAATCGCTTCTATGCGATCGACCGTTTCCTCATAATTCCAGTCAGACTGGCGCAACTTCGACTTAACCATAGCATTTATTCTGCATCCAAAACTTCCACAATCTTAACCTTGAGCACACCCCGACTCAACCTCACAGTCAACTCCTCTCCCAATTCTAAACCGTCAGTTTGGCGGACAATCCTACCGTCAGCTTGCATTACCGCCGCATAACCCCTTTCCAAAACCGCCGCCGGATTTAGGGCTGCTAACTTTTCTTGCAATATTTCCAGTTTACCAGTTCTTTGCCGCAAAGTTCGCGAGGTCGCAGGCAACCGTTTTAGTCGGTTTTGTAACAGTTGCAAATGCTCTGATTCTGTCTGAAATCTGGCTTTTACAACACTTGCTAAATTTAGCATTCTTTGCTGGTGTTCCGAGTAAATCTCTGCTAAAATTGGTACAGCTTGGGCCGCTGCGGCTGTCGGAGTGTGGGCTCGTTGATCTGCTACTAAATCGGCGAGAGATTCGTCTCTTTCGTGTCCGATTCCTGTAATAATTGGAATTGCACAATTGGCGATCGCCCTTACCACTCTTTCATCATTAAAACAAGCCAAATCTTCCGCAGAACCGCCGCCCCGTCCTAAAATTATCACATCAGCCCTACCGTCCAATTCTACCAGGGCGATCGCCCTAGCAATCGCAGCCGGAGCCAAATCTCCCTGCACCAAAGTCGGCGACAGCAACACCCGCAAACCCGGATATCTCTGCGCTAGAGTGCGCTGAATGTCCCCCCACGCAGCAGCGCTATCCGATGTCACTACCGCCACAATTTGCGGGTGTGCGGGAATCGGGCGCTTTCTGGCGGGATCGAAGAAACCCTCGGCTTCCAAGCGCGATCGCAATTGCTGTAACCGCAAAGCCTCCAATCCTTCCCCAGCCGGTAGCGATTGCACAACTGTCAACTGGTACTCGCCGCGATTTTTGTACACCCGGATGCTTCCGAAAACCAGCAATTGCTCACCTTTTACGGGCATTTGCACCAATTTTTGCCGCTGAGAATTCCACACCACGCAGCGAATTGCAGCGCTTTTGTCGGGATCGCAGAGAGTGAAAAAGCAGCCGCTGGCGTGTTGGGAAACGTTGGACACCTCGCCGATTAGCCAAACCGATCGCAGTTGGCGATCGCCCTCCAGCAACTCTTGCAGGTATGATGTTAGTCCGCCCACCGATAACGTTGTCTCAGGAAAAATTGCATTCATTGATAGTCCTAATTCCAGAAACCTAGGTTACTATGTTTAAGGTAATTTATTTGTAGGTCGATCGAGCGATCGTATATTAACTGCAAACAAACTAATGATATCAGATACAATGACTTCAATCAATATGCTGCGCCAAGAGGCTGCGGCGATCGGCATTACTGATGCCGAAGCCAGAAAATATGGCGATCTTCGGCATAAAAGAACTTGGTCTTTGGCGATCGAACATCACCTCTCGATGCAAGATTTTGCTGATAACATAGAATCATCCTTTACAACTTCAGATCCCGATTCTAACAGCGCACTCAACCACTCTCAGACTACGGAACCCAAAGACTATGGTATTCAGCTAACGGCGAATCTGGGCGAATCTGGAGTCAAAATTGAGAACAAAACAGCATCTCATGCTTCGCCCCAACCGCCAGGAAGTGCGATCGGGCAGCCCAACAATTCCTACCACCGCAGCAACCACAACCAAAGTTTTAAACAAGTAGTTCAAAACCATATTAAAGCCTTAACAATTGCATCAGCATCCCGCACAAATCAACTCAATTTACAACTCAGCAATTGGGTTTGTCCTGAGTGCGGATCAGATGGCGAATTGGGTTGTCACCTTTGCGCCGGATCAGGCTATGTAGGAGACATTGCAGCTATTGGATGGACGCTAGCTTATATGGAAATGTTGGGCTGTCCTGCTCGCGAAATCGAACCGTTGAGGAAAACTTTCCCCGCGTCGGAGACTCTGGAATTGAATTTAAAAGCTTGTGTTGCTATTAAAAAAAGTACCGAGGTTTTAGCCAGAACCGAGAAATGGTTGATTCAGTTGACAGTTGACAGTTGACAGCACTTGACTTGGAATTAAGAGGATTGGATTAATGAATAGTGTTTTTTTAATTTCTCCCTAAAATGGTTCCGGCTTTCAACCAATTCTTTCTGGTAATTAGTAGTTGGTAATGTCAAATTGTCAGCACCTCATTTTCCACAACTAACAAACAATACCGATTCTAGTCCTTTCAAAGCAACTTCCAAATCATCATTAACAACTTGGAAATCAAATTCGCCCGCAGCTTCAATTTCCTGTTTAGCCCGCAGTAACCGACGGGCGATCGCACTTTCGGAATCTTGACCCCTACTCCGCAGCCTGCGCTCCAATTCTTCCCAAGATGGAGGTAAAATAAACAGTCGCAAAGCCTCTGGAAACTTATTTCTAATTTGCCTTGCTCCTTCGAGTTCAATTTCTAGGATTACCCATTTTCCCTCACCGATGCCCTGTTTGAGAGCAAAATATGGAGTACCGTAAAGATTGCCGGCAAACTCGGCCCATTCTGCTAACTCGTCAGCCTCAACCATTTGTTCAAAACGGCTGCGGCTGACAAAATAGTAGTGTTGTCCCTCAATTTCTCCCTCGCGGGGTTCACGAGTTGTCACCGATACCGAAATATCCAATTCGGGATGGCGGTTGAGGAGCGATCGCACTAGGGTGCCTTTCCCCACACCGCTAGGCCCAGTCAGAACAATTAATTTACCGGATTTCATTTTTAGAAGAGAAACGTGTCAGAATTTAAGTTTTCGCTTACTCTAGACTGTAAGTGCTCAAATTGCAACTGACAAACCTCAATCATCCCGACTTTGACCGTCTTTGTTGATGACAAAACGATTAGCCACCGTTTCCGGCTGAATCGCCGAGAGGATGACATGACTCGAATCTGTAATAATTACCGCTCTCGTGCGGCGGCCGTAGGTAGCATCAACCAGTTGTCCCCGCTCCCGCGCATCAGTAATTATACGCTTAATTGGCGCTGACTCAGGACTGACAATGGCAATCACTCGGTTAGCCGACACAATATTACCAAAACCGATATTAATTAATTGAATATCCATGAAAATTTTAAATTTTGGGTGAACGAGTAACTATCAATCCTTACTTATTATCATATATATCAAGGTTTTTTGACAAATTGAAAATTATTCATAACTCAATTTTTTGGTTTTTACTATCTTTTTTTCTATTTTTTGAGTTCTATTCCGCCAGTCTTTATCAAAACTTTAAAAAAGTAGCGCTGTTGACCGCTGATATTAAAGATTCGGTAAAGTCCGGGATTTTTAGTTGCCAATAAAAGCCTTAACTGTATCGAAAAAACAGCCCATAAATGTTGCAAAATATAAAGTTAATTCCTGGTTGAGTGAAAGTTAAGTATAATCACTGATAAATTACATAAATATTTGCAAAGGGCAGTTTATACTGACAGTATTAACACTGATGCTGCTTTGATGAGCCTTCAACCTAAGCTACAACCGGCGGGCGATCGCCTACGGGATAGCTACGCCGCGCGTACATCATCCCCAATTTTGCACAAAAAGATTGGGGATTATGTGTAAAACTACAGATGTTTCTTGCATGATGTTCTACAATTAGTCCATCCTGTTACTTGATGGCGGAATCCTTGAGGCAATTCACGCTACCGAAAAAACGGTGAATCAGGCTAATTCAACTCTGCAAAAGCTAGTTTTACGCACGCACAAATATCTTTCCAATCACGATCTGATAGATGCCCAATCCGAACCAAGTTAGCAGACGGCGGTAGAGTGACGATGAAGCTGCGGAAAACGGATGCAACCCGTAAACCTGCTGCGGCCCAATCCTGAATAGTACAGTCTGTAGCCCCTAGATCCATCGTTTGAGTGGTTATAAGTCCGACTATGACATCGGGACGAGTTGCTTGATAAGTTGCTGACGAGAGAACCACAGCAGGACGGCGTTTAATACCCGTCACACCGGGAAAATCTACTGTGACTACTTCACCGGGATTGAATGTCACGCTTGTTAATCCTGGCTTTCAGGGAAAAGCATAGCTGCGTACTGTAAAGAGAAGCTTGTTATATCGGTTCGATCGTCCTCAGTCCAAGTATCGCTTCGATCGATAACCGACACATTTTTCTCAACTAAATCGTTGAGTATAAGATTCGCTAAGCGCAAACGTTCCGTCAGCGACAGATTGCGGACAACTTCAGTATAAATTTCTTGAGCAGTCGTTGGCATAGTACAACCTCCTGTCCCTTATCTTAACCTGAATCAGCCGTTTTGTGCAGCGAGGCGAAGTAAATTCAGCTAAAAACAGGGATTAATGCAGATAAATTAACCCGCATTAATCCCGATTTTTACACAATTAATTAAGCCGCAACTAAACCGCTGTGTCTCAACAAAGCTTTAGTGCTCGGTTCGCGTCCCCGGAAAGTTTTAAACACTTCCATCGGGTGCAAACTGCCGCCCAATCCTAACACTGTATCTCGGAAGCGTTTACCTGTAGAGGCGATCGCACTTTCATCTTCCAAACCCGCCTCCTCAAACGCCCCAAAAGCATCAGCACTAAGGACTTCCGCCCATTTATAACTGTAATAGCCCGCCGCATAACCGCCCGCAAAAATGTGTCCAAAAGCGCACAAAAATGCGTCTCCTTCCAGAGGAGGCAAAACAGTCGTAGTTTTAGCGATGCGCTTGCGAACATCCGCCACAGTTTCGCTGCCGCCCGATCGATAGCGGTGGTGCAATTCGATGTCAACACTGCTAAGATGTACTTGCCTGAGCATGGCGCTACCGCTCATGTAGTGGCGCGCTGCTAGCAGTTTTTGGTAATAGTGTTCCGGCAAAGTTTCCCCAGTTTGGTAATGCTTTGCCATCCCGAACAAAGTCGCGCGGTCATAACACCAATTCTCCATAAATTGACTGGGCAATTCCACTGCATCCCATTCAACATTATTGATGCCAGAAGCTCCCGGATAGTCTACCGTTGTCAGCATATGCTGCAAACCGTGACCGAATTCGTGAAATAAAGTTTCTACTTCCAAGAAAGTCATTAAACTCGGTTTGTCGTCAACCGGAGGACTTTGGTTGCACACCAAATAAGCCACCGGCAACCGCGTTGTTGTCTTTCCCGCTTCCACAAATTTAGCGCGTACTACACACTCATTCATCCAAGCACCGCCGCGCTTTTCTTCCGGGCGGCTGTAGGGGTCTAAATAAAAATTGGCGATCGCATTTCCGGCTTCATCATCTATTCTGAAATAGCGCACACTTTCGTGCCAGACAGGAGCTTGACCGTCCGCCGCCGTTACTCTCACGCCGAACAACCGCTTTACCAATCCAAATAATCCGTCCAATACCTGCGGCAAAGCAAAATAAGGACGCAATTCTTCGGCACTAAAAGCAAACTTTTCCTCCCGCTGCCTTTCCGACCAAAAACCAATATCCCAGTGCTTCAAATCCCCAGCTTCCGCAGCGCCTTTGGCGGCAGCAAAAGCTTTCAATTCTTCTAAATCTTTGACAGCAGCATTGTAACTAGCTAAGCGCAATTCTTCTAACAAAGCTTCCACTGCTGCAACATCGGGAGCCATTTTGCTCGCCAAGCTCAATTCGGCATAACTGCTAAATCCCAGTAAAGCTGCTTTTTCGTGGCGCAGTGCTAAAATGCGATCGGTCAAAGGCCAGTTATTCAATTCTCCGCTACTTGCTCTGCCAATCAAAGCTTTGTACAACTTTTCGCGCAACTCCCGACGGGTACTGTGCTGCATGAAAGGGCCGTAACTCGGAAAGTCTAAAGTAATCCGCCAAGGGCCGTTTTCAGCATCCGCATTTTCTGCACCCGCAGCGCGAGCGGCTTGAGCTGCTAAACTCAACAAACTCGGCGGTAAACCATCAATTTCATCTTTGTTGGTGAGGGTGATGCTGAAAGCTTTGGTAGCGTCGAGGACGTGATTGGAAAATTGCGTAGTAATTTCGGCCATTTCTAATTGAATGGCATTGAAACGCTCTTTTTGCTCGCCTTCTAAACCAACGCCGGAAAGTTCAGCATCTCGAAGGGCAGCTTCGACAATTCGCTGTTGAGCTGACTCTAAGCTGTCCCAGTTTTTGTTAGCCCGTAGCGCTTTAAAAGCTTCATAAAGCGGTTTGCTTTGACTGAGCTTGCTCCAAAATTTTACTACTTCCGGCTGCACTGTTTCGTGTGCCGATCGCAATTCCGGGCTATTTTTCACACCCATCAAATGTCCGACAATGCTCCAAGTCCAATTTAAGCGCTCTCCGAGCAGTTGCAGCGGTTCTACTAAGCCGCTCCAAGTCGGCTCAACAGACGCTTCTAAGCTAGCTAGCGAGGCTTCTAGTTCGGTCAGCAGTTGGGTAACGGCGGGGACTACGTGTGAGGATGCGATCGCGTCAAACGGTGGCAATCCTTTGCCAATTAGTAATGGGTTATCAGTAACAGTTACGGTTGCGGTCATTTAATTTTCTTGTAACAGGTTGAAAACAGGTGAACTAGACAGATTACCTTTTCAATTTGTAACACAGTTGTCCAAGAAATTGGACTCCAGCCGGGAGAGGGGGAGAAGGGGAGAAGGGGAGAGGGGGAGAAGGGGAGAAGGGGAGAGGGGGAGAAGGGGAGAGGGGGAGAAGGAGAAAATATTCCTTCTGATTGATGACTAATGACTAATGACTAATGACCAATGACTAATGACCAATGACCAATGACCAATGACTAATGACAACTGCCAACTATCAACTATCAACTGCCAACTGCCAACTGTCAACTATCTTGTGTGTGCTGCAACTCCTTGACAACCGAGATTAAGCGCTTGAGATGAGGTTTAACAACTTCTTGCTGCTCGTGTTCCAAACGATGAATTTGAGCTTGAACTACAGACAAATCTGGAGTCGATTGGTGCGCCGGAGCTTGCACTTGACTTTGCAGATTAGCCATGACTTTCTGGATTTCCAAAAATCGAGTATTTACTAATTCCCAGTCGTCTCTGGTGAGTGCAGTTTCTGTCAAGCATTGTGTCGCGCTTTGCAGTTGTTCTATCGCCTGTTCCACAGCTTCGAGATTTGTTGGTTTGCCCACCGATAAATCTTGCAGTTGTTCGCTCACTTGCTGGCGGACATCGAGGACAGCAGATGCCACGATTTCTTGCAAAGAAGCTACCGACTCTCCCAAACTCAGCAACTGCCGCTCGATGTCGATAGACTCCTCAAAACCTTCATTCCTGGGAAGTGCAGCCATTTGCTGGCGCAGCGCTGCAATATCTCCAGACAACTGCTTTCGCAATTTAACAATTACCGTCACCGCCGTTTTTTCGACCTTATTTACAGACTTTTGGACTTGGGCAATTTCCGAAGTTTGATGAACTCGTACTTGTTGCTCGAACCGATACCGATTAGCCACATTCAGCGACAAAGCCAAGGTGAGGGGAGCCACCCCGTAAAAAGCTTGACCAGACACTGCTACCGCCAGGGAACCTAAACCAGAGGCCGCCAGAGAGGCGTACTCTGCCACCTCCAGCCAGTGTCTTTGAGGAAAACTTTGCCTCAAGTGGTTTCTAACAGAGGGGTTTGGCTTCCGCACGACTCTTTGGGTCATAGTATTTTCTCGTTGATAAGGTTGCGAGACAGGGTGGAGCATCGATTTATATCCTGGTTTCAGTTATATGTTTTAAATTATTTCCGCGCACTCTTCTATTTTTACCTGATTGCTAAGTAAGTTAAGGATGACTGACACATTATTATGTATTTGGGAGCTGTCTTGCTGTCGCCCACAATTCCCGCTGTTAAAAGCTGAACCCCAAGCCGCCCTCTATTTTACATCACGCGGGCGCGATCGACTTCGGGCGATCGACAGTAGCTACGACGGCGAACCATCTCTCATCCGATTTTATCTTTTATATTTTAGATTTAAAAATGCGACTTCCTGACGGATACTGCGGTTTGGAGCTTAGGGGAGTTGCATTTTTGTTCGCGCACTGCTATAATCTACGTCTTCTCAAGTTTATTACAAAAATTGTTCAACCAATGAAGTCAGAAAAACCCGAAAATGCCGATCGGCTAAAGTCTATTTTCAGTATCACAATCTTTATCATTCTCGCCCTAGCAGTAGGCTTTTTAAGCGTGAATTTTATTTATGCTCTCTATGCAAAATTTGCTTAAAATAACTAAATTAGTCATTAGTCATTGGTCATTAGTTCATCCCGTACATTGCTTGTTGCCGAACTTCCCTCTTCCCTCTTCCCTCTTCCTTCTTCCTTCAAAAATAACTAATGCAAAAACTTGCGGACTTGATATTCGCGACTTTCGGTGATCGGCATTTGCAAATCACCCATTTTGGCATCCAACTCATCTATAATATTTTGAGGGACAGACTTCCACAACTCCCTAGTTTCCCAACGAATAAACATCACCACCTCATTTTCCACTGAATCCACCCAAACTTTTTTACCCAAAAAACCGGGGAAACTTCTTAATCCAGTAGTCCAAACTTCTTCATCTCGCAGAATAAACTGTTCCCATTTTTCGGGAGGTACTTTAAATCTCAGCCACTCAATTACCATCTTAGTTTTTTCTGTTATAACTCAATTGATTTGACATTTTAGATATTGTACAGTGCGTCAGGTGAAAATCATTAGTCTGTGATCGTCACATTCAGTCCTGACGCACCCTACTGCGAACAGTTTTGGCTGAGATCAATTAATCATTACCGATCGCAATTTTAACTATCAACTCAGTTCCCTGTCCCGGACGAGAAACACAGTGCAACTCACCGCCGTGCTTTTCTACTACCAAATGCTGGGAGATTGCCAATCCCAAACCTGTGCTCGTCTCCGGACATTTAGTGGTAAATAAAGGGTCAAAGATGCAGCCGAGAACTTCTTCCGTCATCCCCGGGCCGTTGTCGCTAATGGCGATCGCAACTTCGCTTGAACTTACCAAAAACGTCCTAATCCGAATTTCGGGATTGAATATTTCAGTTTCCGAGCCGCCCTCAGACAACAAAGACTGACTTTGGATTTTACCACACCTTTGGGGATTTCTCCCTCCTTCCTCCAAAGCGTCGATCGCATTTGTCAACAAGTGCATGAACACTTGATTTAACTGTCCCGGATAGCAGCGGACTCGCGGCAAATCCCCGTATTCCTTAACTAGAGAAATCCCTGGGCGTCCCCCTTTAGCTTGCAGGCGATTTTGCAAGATCAGCACAGTGCTGTCCAAACCTTCGTGGATATCCGCAGGCTTCATTTGGGCTGCGTCGGTACGCGAGAACAAGCGGAGCGATCGCACAACATCCCGAATCCTTTGGGAACCTACTTTCATTGAATTTAGCAGTTTTGGCAAGTCTTTTTTGATGAAATCTAAGTCTAAGTCTTCCATCCAATCTTGAATTTCTGCCACCGGATCGGGATAATGCTTTTGGTAAAGCTCGATTGACTTCAAAAGTTCTTGAATGTAGCCCGTGGCGTGGCTGACATTCCCGGAAATAAAACTAACTGGATTGTTAATTTCGTGCGCTATTCCTGCTACCAACTGCCCCAAACTAGACATTTTTTCAGTTTGGATAAGTTGAGTTTGAGTTCGCTGCAAAACTAACAAAGTTTGCTCTAATTTTGCCGCTTGCTGCCGCAGGCGTTCTTCCGATTCTTGCAAAGCCAAAAGAGACTGTTTGCTTTCTGTAATGTCCAATCCCACAAAGACTGCCGCCGTGCTTTTTTGATATTTTTGAGCTACAATTAAATAAGTTTTATTTTCTCCTCTGATGCTCGCTGTTACTTCTTGAGATGTCTTCTTTTGAGCGCTGGCAAAAAAATCGTAGACTAAATCGTTAAATTTAGGGCTTGTATCTAAAAAACCAACTTTCTGACCAGAAAATATTTCGGCCGGCATTTGGTAAGCATTAGCTAAATGTCGGTTTACTCCCAAGTAGCGCAAATCGGAACTTACCCAAGAAACTAATCCGGGTACGGCATCCAAGACGGCTTGAAGTTGCTCTTTTGCTTCTAAAAGTGCTGATTCGGCAGCGACACGAGCGGAAATGTCTCGGGCGATCGCGCAGCAGTATTCACAGCCGCCGTATTCTAAATAATTGACTTTAACTTCGACGGGAAAACAGGCACCGTTTCGGGTTTTGTAAGTTGTTTTAAAAGTGAAGTTGCTTTGCTGTTTTAGTTTCTCCCAGCGTTCCTGCCAATTCGATACTGACAACTGCGAATCGATGTCGCTAACTGTCAGGTTGAGCAGTTCCGATTCTGAGTAACCAAACACATTACAAGCAGCTTTATTTGCATAGCAAATTTTACCGTCGGCACTGGTAAAAAAAACTGTATCCGCAGCATTGTCGAGGGCAATTGGAGTTAGTTGCCGTTTGATTTCTAACTGCGGGCTTTTGAGATTTGAGATAAATTTATTGTAGCAATTTGTTTGGGCGAGTTCCTCAGCTATCTTTTCGGTAAACAGGATCAAACCGCCGATCGCACCTTCACTATTTTTCCACGGCAAAAATACCCATTTTACCCGCCCGCTGCCACAGGCTTCGATTTGTTCTGCTTCACATACGGGCGATCGCCCTACCACCACAAACTCGCTGTATTCCAAAACTCCCGCCAAAATGGCGCGAGCATTTTCCTGCCAATATTCCGGGAGATTCGGGAACAGTTCCCCATGATACCCGCCTCTTGCCTGGCCACCACCGAGTCCGCAATCGATTTCCCAGCGATGGGAAACCGACAGATAGCGCATTTCACAATCTACCATTGCCACGGCGTCGGCGGAGCGCTCCACCAATCGCCGCAATCGGTCTTTACTCTCGGACACGGCTGCCTCTGGGGGGTGTTGGTGGGCGATCGGGATTGTCCCGTCGGCGTACCTCCCCAGTCGAATTTCTTGTTTAACTGGCTTAGTTTGCACGGTTTGGGATTTCCTCCATAGCTGTCAAGTTTGAAAAAATTTGTTTCACACCAAAAATGCTCTTCCCCTGATTCGCTGTTTAGGGTTACACCCTTAGAGGGTCTCACCCATCAGTAATATCATTTTTCACGGGATGTGTCCATAGGTAGTGACATACTCCTACATTAAACCGAGTACGGTTATAATGTAGGCTTCTTTGCAGCCCGATGAAGGGTATGCAAAATTTCCTTCGTGGTACTTTCATCCATAGTTCCTACTACAGAAATTTTCCCACTACGGCGTTTTATACTGGGAAAAATGTCCAATCCCAGTCTTTTTAGGTTAATCGCGGCATTAAGATCACGGTCAACCATCAAAGATTCCTGTTCATCCCAATAGTCTCTGATACTACAATCGGTGAAAATTATTTCATCTCGATAACACAGAACCATTGAAGTATAAGCAGGATTTTTAGAAATAACAACTGCCCCAGCTTTTAAGGCTATGTAGTTCAGTGTCGTAAAAAAGTTGCCAAATGCAGCGTCAGACCAAGACTTATTTAATCCGGATTTTGCCGATTGACCGTTCGGAAGAAAAGTCCCATCATCAGAATGTTGAGGCTTGTTTCGCGCCTTCAAGCCTTTCAGGTTCAAGTCCTCATGAAAGAAGACTTTTTTTCCAGTTCTCACTAGCTTATGAGCGGTTTTGTAGTGAAAATCTTTTCTTGACCTAGCAATGCGTTGATGTTGCCTAGCTTCACGTTTTGCTAGTTTGCGACGAGACTTAGAGCCACTTTTCCGTTTATTCCGCTTAGTTGAAATCCGGTCTAGAGAGGCTTGATTCTTACGAAGCGGCTTGAAGGATGACAGTTTCTCGCCATCTGATGTTGCGAGATAAACATCTTTATGTAAAACAGCATCTAATCCCAACGAATTGTCCCAAGTTGGAACAATTATATCCTGACATTGGATTGGTACATTCACGTCTTCTAGGACAAATTGAATGAACCAACCATCAGCCTTTTTGGTGACACAGACTTGTTTGACAATAAATCCGTCTGGGATAGGACGGTGCATTCTGACCTTAACAACTCCCAATTTTGGAAGTCGCAAATATAGCCAGTTCTTGCGAGTTAGTTTAATCCAGCTATTATTGGCAGTAGCAAAAGTCATAGTTCTGAAGCTAGCTTCAGACTTAAATCGTGGTCTACCCGACTTACAACCATTGCTGTCGCCCATAACAAAGCACTCAAATGCCTTGTCAACACGCTTTGATACGTCTTGTAGAATTGTCGAGTCCACCCCTAAAAAGTCCAACAATTCACCACTGTGGAATACTTTTACCAAGTCTTTTTTAATAATTGGTAGTTGTTTCTTTTGGGTATAATAGTTGGGCTTTTCTCGGACAGGAGCAATGCTACTAACTAGCGGACAAGCATTTATGCTTGCTCTGTTCATCGACCACCAGTCAAATCTGTCTCCCAACTGGCGATTATACCAATAACGGCAAATCCTTAGCCACTCATTTAACGAGAGCCTCTGCTTAGTGTCGGGATACATTTTGTACTGGTACGTCGTTTGCACTATCGTTTTGGGATATTAGCCTAACTTGGTGTTAGCATATCATCAATGCCTATTCAGTGTCAATGTCGTGAACAAAGATTTTATCCGCAAGGCAAGGGGAGTCTCAGCACTCAAATGCCATTTGGTGTTAACTACAAAGTATCGAAGGAAAGTCCTGACAGACTTAATGCTGACAAGGCTTGAGTCGATATTTAGGGATTTAATGGAAAAATGGGAAGGAAAGTTGATAGAATTTAACGGAGAGAGCGACCACGTTCATTTGCTGTTGCAGTACAACCCGCAGACAGAACCAAGTAAATTGATCAACAACTTAAAAACTGTTTCTAGTCGGTACTTGAGAAAAGAGTTTGCCGCTGAAATTAACCAAGTATATTGGAAAGAAGTATTTTGGACAAATGGTTATTTCATCGCTTCTTGTGGTGGCGTGACTGTTGAACAATTGAAAAAATACATCAATGAGCAAGATCGACCCACAGAATAAAGAGTTCGCTCGTCTCGTCATCCACCCGCTCACTGCTCAACGCTTACACCGTGTGAGATTGCTCTTCGGGTGGAATCCTCATCTCACCGCGTTTTTCATCCCACACTAACCTTTGATCGGTATAGTGTGGGGATTCCCACCTGTTTAGCTAAATAAATTGTTCCCGAAAGTTTGATATTCAGGAAACTTCCTAATAATTATTCAATATTTGAGGTGGTGCAGTCCGTGCGATAGCCTAGATTGCTTGAGACTCTAAGATCTCACTCAAACAAATTTGTGCGTAAATTCACTGGTAAAATCCACTCTCCCCTTCCGTAACATTGCAGGATCTAATCTTTCAATCGTGTTGCAAGTTAACAAAACTACGAGTTTTTGCTGAAATTGAATCCCGTGTTCGTCCATGACGCTTTGATACAGAGTTCCATCCAGCAAACTCAAAATATGTTCAGTTTTGTTAGTGCGTTGGGCCACTGCGGTCGATCGATCTTGAGCCAAATTATCAGCCTCATTTATAATAATGCAAATCCGCTCCAAATAACTCGGCGGCACAAAATTTTCCACAGCATCATGATCCAAGATAAAAATCACATAACCCAGCGGTACTAAAATCTCCTTTGCTACCGCTTGAGTCCAAGCAGTTTTGCCAGTCCCCGGTTCACCACTAACCAAAACAGCCAACTGATTTTGGTCGAGAATTGCCTGCTGAACAGTATCCGTAAAACTTTGAACTTCCGCAGAAAAAGTCCGAATAGGGAACTGACTGTGAACCTGTCCAACGCGGCTTTTGTACCCGCTGAGAATCACCGCTAAATTGTAAGTAGCCTTGCTAACCAGCGGCGCAATATCTTTGCAAATCAGAGTGTAGCAGCGCCGCCCCCTGTCGTAACTGTCAATTTGCAGCCAACAGCCACATTGAGTCCAATAAGCATAAACAGTACCCAAAACTTCCAAGCGTTCCCAGCTAACAAATCGTTCCGGCGGATAAGAAAAATGTCGTTCCATAAAAGACTGAGTAATCGCATCCGGTTTCCCCAGCAAATCTAGAACTTTAAAAACAGTAATCTCTTGGAGTTTATTCAGAACGTAGTCGATGGGAATACTAGCGCGACTCACCAATTGAACAACAGGCGTTTCGGTAACTAAAACATCTTTGTAGCGGTAATCCGGGTAAACTGGCTGCGGAGTAATGTAATCCCAAAATTCGTCGATTTCGTAGCGAGTATTTTCCGAGAATACATTTAAGATATTCGCCCACCAGGTATATTGATGTCGTCCCATTGCATCGGCAATATCGCTAGCTGCATCTAAACTTTTTTGAGCAAGTTCTACGGGGTCGCTAGACGCTAAGTGCAGCAGGTGTTCCCAATCAAATTGACGGTAGAGAGGTCGCCAGCCTGAGCCAAGCAGCCCTCGATTTTGAGGATTGTTTTGATTGAAATTGTTGTCGCGACCGCCCATATTTTCCGCACTCATATTGTCAAATTCCTACTTACTTTTGTTTTGAATATTTCGCGTATTTTTTTTTCACAAGAATACTGAATTGATCAACTTATTTTTAGATAATTGGGTGGCACAAAATCTACCAGCCAAACTTTGTTATCCGAGCAGTAAAATGTATGGCTGTCACGCTGCATTGCTGCGGCATCTACGGTAAAGACTGCCGGGATGCCGTGTCTTGCACCTACTTTACGAGCTGTCTGAATGTCCGCCGACAAATGAACGTGATGCCGTGACATTTTGTTAATTCCTTGACTGAGAATAGACTCGACGGCAGTGCTACCTGTTCCGTGATACAAAATATCTGGGGTGACAGCGGGTTCTAACTGCAAATCAACATCTACGCTGTGTCCTTGGTTGGCACGAATTAGAGTGCCTGTCGAATCGAAGGAAAAGCGCTGTTTGTCGTTTTGCGCGACTACTTGTTTGAGTTCTGCAAGCTGAACAGGGAAGTTATTTTTTTGGCAGGCATTGAGGAGTTCGTTAACAGAAACCCAGCCCCCCGGCGCGAGTTGAATGTTGATGCGTGAGGGCGCATGGCGCAGGTGTTTGCTGAGATATCTGCTGATTTTGATTAATCGTGAATCGTTCATAATTTTACTTGATTGAGTGCCTTAATAATTCGGCTGCTCTCTTATTATATGGCATAATACATTTATATTACAAAATATTTACAGCGGTGTCAAGATGTAGAATAAAAGAATTTAACAGAAGGTGCGATCGATCGCAAGAGCGCGACTGTATGAGTCTAAACTAGCAAATTATTTGGGAAGTATGCAGAATTTTTTGAATCTTGATTCAAAAATTAAAAATCACAAATGGTATGACTTCAGAAAGGGTACAGCGCGCGGAATTTAGATTAAAATGAAGAACTATAAAATGTGGCACAAGCCGATGCAGGTAAAAAAAACAGCGATAATGAATCAGGATGCAAGTAGATTAGCTGTCAGCCGTCAGGGGAAAATAGAAGCAATGGAAATCCAACAGTGGAGTAATAATCGGGTCGATCGCCAGCCACCAAACCCGCCCGATCGCCCAAACCAAATTTCTACCACAAAAGAAGTAGATTCGTCCCTGCAAGAAGGTTTAGATTTTAAAGGAGCGATCGACCGATCGACACTGGCGCTGAGAACAGATGCGCGAGGAATTATCAATTACGTCAGCGATCGACTTTGCAGCATCTCTAACTATTCGCGTACTGAGTTAATCGGTCACCATTTTGGCATCCTCCATTCGGAATATAAGTCTTCGGAATTAATCGAAAATCTGCTGTCAAGTGTTGCCAAAAATGAAGTTTGGCAAGGAGAAATTAAGAATCAAGCCAAGAATGGTAGCGATTATTGGGTGTATGCATCAGTAGTTCCGCTGTTGGACTTGCAGGGAAAACCCTGTCAGTATTTGGCGATCGGATTCGACATCACCCATCGCAAAGCCGTAGAAGCAGCCCAAGCCGCAGCCAACCGGGCAAAAGACGAATTTTTGGCGATCGCGTCCCACGAAATGCGATCGCCCCTGAGCGTGATTTTGGGATGGGTGCAGCTAGCTCGATCGCGCAAGTTAAACGAAGCCACCACCAACCGCGCTTTAGAAATCATCGAGCGCAACGCCAAATTGCAAAATCGGCAAATAGACAATCTCCTGGATCTCTCGCGGCTGCTGCGGGGGAAAGTCCGCCTGAATATCGGCCGAGTTCACCTCCCGTCTGTCATCGAATCGGCGATCGAGACCCTCCGCCCCGCCGCCGAGGCCAAAAACCTCCGCGTAGAAACACACTTCTACCCAGGCGTCAGCTACGTTATGGCAGATGTAGACCGATTGCAGCAAATAGTCGGGAACCTCCTAACCAACGCGATCAAATTCACCCCAGAATCGACACCAGACCCGGTTCAAGTGCGGATCGAGCCTACTCCGTCGGGCGCGCTGATTCGGATCAGCGACAGCGGTTGCGGGATTGACCCCAAATTTCTGCCCCACATCTTTGACTACTTCCGCCCCGGAGATAGCTTCCAGGCCAAGGAACAAAACCGGCTAGGTCTGGGACTATCTATTGTGCGGCAGTTGGTGGAACTGCACGGGGGAACTGTTTGGGCTGCGAGTCCCGGCTTGGCTCAGGGGGCGACCTTTGGGGTGCAGCTACCGATGGCTCAAAGCAACAATTCGCGCGATCACACTCCTGCGATCGCCCAAATGGAAAGCAGACCCGAATCGGTTTCCCAACCCCTAGCGGGAAAGCAAGTGCTGGTGGTGGACAGCAGCGCCGAGAGCCGGGAATTTTTCAAAACTGGCCTGGAAGCATTTGGAGCCAAGGTAACAGCGGTGGGTAGCGCCGCCGAAGCGATGGTCGAGTTGGAACAGTCGTGGCCAGACGTGTTGGTGAGTGATCTGGCTGTGCCGGAAACAGACGGCTGCGATTTGATCCGCCGTGTCAGAGCTATGGAAATGTCCGAGCACAGGGCACTGCTGCCGGCGGTGGCGCTGACGGGAGGCGTCCGTGAGGAGGATTGCGCCTCGGCCCTCTCTGCGGGGTTTCAGAGGCATTTGTCGAAGCCGGTGTCCGCGAATCAGTTGGTAAGTGCGATCGTCCAATTGGCCGGACTGACTGAATACGGCGCGGGAGATGTCGGGGCGATCGCACCCACAGCGGGGCTGTCGGACTCTCACTGCTTTGACGACACCAATAATCATGGCGAAGAATCAACAACAGACAGCCAAGAATTACCGCTGTTGCTGGTAGTTGAAGACAATAATTTTCTGCTGGCTTACCTCCAAATTTTATTGAATCCTTACTATCGAGTCGCCGTGGCGATGGACGGGGTTGAAGGTTTAGAAAAGGCAAAAATTTTGCTGCCAAATTTGATATTGAGTGACCAAATCATGCCGAGACAAAACGGACTGGATTTGCTCAAGGAGATTCGGAACACGCCAGAATTGAGTTCAACTCCGGTAATCTTTTTGACAGCGCGATCTGGGATGGAAGCTCGGATTGAAGGTTTGGATGCGGGTGCTGACGATTATATTTCCAAGCCTTTTGACGAGAGGGAACTGTTGGCGAGGGTAAGAAATTTGCTCAGAACCCACGCAGCCGAACAGCAGTTGACAGTCCTCAACCGTCAGTTGCAGCAGCAGAAAGAACAGTTAGAAAAGGTGAATCTAGCGTTGCAGTATTTGGCAACTTATGATAGTTTGACTGAGGTAAGAAATCGCCGCTCTTTTACTGAACATATAGATACGGAATGGCGGCGCTTGGCAAGGGAAGAAGCACCGTTGTCTTTGATTATGTGCGATATTGATTATTTCAAATTTTACAATGATACTTACGGCCACCAAGCGGGGGATGAGTGTTTGCGGCAAGTGGCGCAGGTTCTCCAGAAATCGCTAAAGCGATCGGCTGATTTAGTAGCGCGTTATGGTGGAGAAGAATTTGTGATAGTTTTGCCGAATACGGATATTCAAGGTGCGGCTTCCGTAGCTGAAATTATCTGCCAACAGGTGCGGGGTTTGCAGATACTTCACGCGAAGTCTGCTGTCAGCGAATACGTGACGCTGAGTTTGGGTGTGGCTTGCTGCATTCCGGCACCGATGTCGCAGCCGGCGGGGTTAATTACGATCGCCGATGAGGCGCTTTATCGGGCAAAAACAGCAGGGCGCGATCGGGTTTCTATTGCCGCATTTGAAGCATAATATTCCTTAGTCCTTAGTCCTTAGTCCTTATTCCTTAGTCCTTAGTCGTGAGTTTTTAGTTTTTAGTTTTCACTCAATCGAAATTATATTTGCGATCGGGACGATCGCCCTTGACGCTCCTGTATTACCAATGTAGTATATAATAGTGGTACGAAAGCTCGATCGACACCAGAAAACAAAATTTACAAAAAACCTATGCAACCCATCCGACAAGGCGACGTAATTCTCACCCCGGTACCGCAAATCGCAGGAGAAAAGAAACCTCACCTAACTCTCGCCGAAGGTGAAGTCACGGGACATTCTCACCAGATTATTGAGGGGAAAGCTGAACTGTACGAAAAAGACGGTACTCTGTACTTGCGAGTGCTTTCGCCGACAGCTTTATTGAGTCACGAAGAACACCATGCGATCGCAATTCCTGAAGGTAATTGGATGGTGCGGATTCAGCGCGAATATGAGCCGCAAGGTTGGCGGTATGTCGCAGACTAAGGTTTAACAAACCTTAGTCAGCACAAGAAGTTCAGATTCCAGTTTATCTCGAAAAGTGGAGGGCGAGATCGCTTTCCACTTTTCGCGATCGATCGCACGCTGCGGAAATGATTAAAGTGGGTGCTTGTGCGATGGCTTACGCCCCGCTTCGCTACGGCATTTACAGCATTGGATGTCATTTTGTGCGATCGAATTTGTCAAAAACTAGCAGCCACTAAATTAGACACTTGCCAGGAATACATACCCTGTTAAAAATCGATTTTAAGGACGATTACGACGCATTGGAGCGTCCTTTAGCAGTTTTTTGTTAAAATGAGCTTTCTGAATACGGGATTGCTTTATACGTTGCGAGTGCCGCCTGATATGACATCTGCTAAACAGGCAATTCGCTGGGTAAATTGGGGAATAGAGCCTGACTAATTTAACGTGCAAACTTGAAACTCCCCAACCCTGTTTAACAAGTACAATCCTCAACTCACCAAGATCCAAGAAACCGGGTTTTTTACCTAATCTGCGGGCTGCCTGCGAATAATCTCGTAAAAACCCGGTTTCTGGCCACCCGTGCGTAAGTCCTAGTCTGATATTATCCTAATTTACAACAATTTTATGTCTGAACAACAACCAAAACCATCGATAACTTTCAGCAGCTTTGCCGACTGGTGCTTGCACAAAGACAGCCTTTCAGAAGCAGCAAGATATACAGTTGAGGTGCTGTTAAAAAAAGCTGGCATTTCTGACATTTATGAAGCGAACCAGATACTGTCAAGTAGCAATAAGTTGGATCTGTACAACAATCAAATATCAGACATCACACCCCTGCAATCTCTGACTAATTTGACTGATCTGGATCTGTACAACAATCAAATATCAGACATCACACCCCTGCAATCTCTGACTAATTTGACTGATCTGGATCTGAGCAACAATCAAATATCAGACATCACACCCCTGCAATCTCTGACTAATTTGACTGATCTGTATCTGTACAACAATCAAATATCAGACATCACACCCCTGCAATCTCTGACTAATTTGACTCATCTGTATCTCTCCAACAATCAAATATCAGACATCACACTCCTGCAATCTCTAACTAATTTGACTTCTCTGCATCTGTACAACAATCAAATATCAGACATCACACCCCTGCAATCTCTCACGAATTTGACTTCTCTGCATCTGCACAACAATCAAATATCAGACATCACACCCCTGCAATCTCTCACGAATTTGACTTATCTGTATCTGTACAACAATCAAATATTAGACATCACACCCCTGCAATCTCTCACGAATTTGACTGATCTGCATCTGCACAACAATCAAATATCAGACATCACACCCCTGCAATCTCTCACGAATTTGACTCATCTGTATCTGTACAACAATCAAATATTAGACATCACACCCCTGCAATCTCTGACTAATTTGGCTTCTCTGAATGTAAATTTTAAACCTGAACATAAGGCTCTCATCGAAGCGTGTCGTCAAAAGTGGGGAACTCTCGTCAACTCTACCGAACCCATCTCTAACCCCAAAGTCGCAGCCGCCGTTAAGTCTGTCTGCGAGATCCTGGGTTTAAAAGCCTCTGAAATAACTTTTTGCAGTAGCCCCAACGGAGGGGTAGCACAAATACCGCTGAAAAGATCCAATGACACTGATTTGATAAAGCGACTTACAAAACGGGTAAAAGATGCGCTGCACCCCTTTTTCTTGATAACAGAATTGCGGCAAGAACTTTCGGAGTTAAGTATATGGGAGGAACAGCTAAAACAACAATTGAATTCAAACTTTTTAGACTATTGGAAATATTCACAGTCAATATTTACTCCTAAATACTTGGTTGAGGCTCTCGCTGTTGCTGAATTCTGTGTTTCTGGCTTGGGTGTTGTTCTCAAACCAGAATTACAGAAATTTTTTGAATGTCTGAACCAGCTTTTAGCAGAATGCGGCTGGATTATTTTGTTAGATGATACCTGCATTGTGTGCTCGCGCCCTTGTCAGCTTCGCCTTGACAGCGAGTACCGCCTCCACGCAGAAGGAGAACC
The DNA here is from genome assembly GCF_036706065.1 of Microcoleus sp. A2-C3. Classification (NCBI taxonomy): domain Bacteria; kingdom Bacillati; phylum Cyanobacteriota; class Cyanophyceae; order Oscillatoriales; family Microcoleaceae; genus Microcoleus; species Microcoleus sp. A2-C3. The sequence goes on from NZ_JAUBVX010000013.1 coordinate 100,830, forward strand.
TGCACTGGAATTTCCCGACGGTTACAAAATCTATTCCTATCACGGTGTGACATTGCCTGAAAAATACGGACAAATTCACCCCAATCTGTGGCAAGCACAATGGCTTTTAGAAGAAAAAAATGCTGAATTAAGACGAGTATTAATTCAGGGAATTGGTTATGCTAGAATTTGCTCCGAACTGCAAGCAATAGAGTTAGATTGCTGGAAAGAATACACGCTGCTCAAAATTGATGCTGATATTGATGGCTTCGATCCTGATGATTTCGAGGACGATGATGATGCTCCGAAAAAAGAAGATATTTATCTGTTAAAAATGATTTGTCCGAGCACGGGACACATTCATGTTTTGCGAGTTCCGCCAGATGTGACATCTGCTAAAGAGGCAATTCGCTGGGTAAATTGGGATATTGACTCAGAGGAGTTTTCGGTGCAAACTTGAAATAGAAGCAGCAGAAATATATTTTCCGATTGTTAGTTCATTAGGATGATTTCAGGAACCCTGATTTATGGTAGTTGCAGCCAAGTTAACGATTTCTCTGGCAGAGTTCTTGCAGTTGCCAGAAACTAAACCCGCAAGCGAGTACATCGACGGTAAAATTTATCAAAAACCTATGCCGCAAGGAAAACATAGCAAACTTCAAAGTGAGTTATTGTTGGCAATTTCTGAGGTTGGGGAACGCCCAAAATTAGCCTGTGCTTTTCCAGAATTGTGCTGTACTTTTGCGGATTGCTCAATCGTTCCCGATATTGCTGTTTTTGAGTGGTCGAGAATTCCTGTTGATGCAGATGGGGAAATTGCCAACCGTTTTGAAGTTGCACCGGATTGGATAATTGAAATTCTGTCACCGGATCAATCTCCCAATCAGGTGATTAAAAAAATTGTTTTTTCGATCAATCACGGCACTAAATTGGGTTGGTTTGCCGATCATAGCGATAAATCAGTAATAGTTTTTCTGCCGAATCAACTGCCTGAAGTTAAATCAGATATGGATATTTTACCTGTTCTTAGTGTGTTGGGTAATTGGCAGTTATCCGCAGCCGAGTTGTTTAATTGGTTGAAAATTAATTGATTTACAGCAGATTGCAGGTCGAGTGATCGGGTAAAATAAGATATTATAAAATTCGCTGCTTTAAACTCAAATGAAGCTGGTGATTGATCAAAGAAATGGAATTTTAACTTGAGAATATTTGGGAGACTGACATTTACTGACATTCATTTACTGACATTTGCGATCGCCTTAATCGATAAAACACTAATCAAGATTGGGCCTGTGACACTTAAAAGGGTGGAATGCACCAAGCGTCAATTTAACAAAAATTGTTAATAACATAAGAAAGAAGCCCACCTTCAGTCAAAGGTGAGCTAAATTCATGCCAGCTTATGGACAGCTAGGCAATCGGGTCTCTTAGCGGATTGACGTAAAAGCTGAAAAAAAGATCCGAATCTTCCGGAAAAACTTATTCCTCAACAATTAAGCTCCAGTTTACCCGTTAGCGAAGCCCTCGAAGAGGATCGCACCAGCCACATCTCACCCCCAGCGATGTTGTCCTGAATTGGGGAAATACTGGGGCTTAAATTTTCCAGCAATCCCCAGTCTCAAAGGGTTTAAGCGTCGTCATCGTGAGCAAAGCGGCGGAAGAGGAAGTCTAGGGCGTAGTTCCGCAAATTGTAATATTCCGGATCTTCCATCATTTGTACCCGATCGCGCGGACGAGGAAAAGGAATCTCCAGAACCTCCCCAATCGTCGCTGACGGGCCGTTAGTCATCATCACCAGGCGATCGGCCAAAAACAGCGCTTCGTCAATATCGTGAGTAATCATCAACACCGTACAGCGGTGATCGTTCCAGATTTTCAGCAACTCTTCCTGCAATTCCTCCTTGGTAATTGCGTCCAAAGCGCCGAAAGGTTCGTCCAAAATCAGCACTTGGGGGCGAATTGCCAAAGCGCGGGCGATGGACACCCGTTGTTTCATACCGCCGGAAATTTGCGGCGGTCTTTTCTCAGCAGCTTCTGTCAGTCCCACCATCGCCAAATGCTCGTTGACGATCGCATTTTTTTCGACCTTCGACTTCTCAGGAAATACAGCGTTAACGGCAATATAAACATTCTCAAATACCGTGCGCCAAGGCAACAAAGCGTAACCCTGAAACACTACCATGCGATCGGGGCCTGGCTTCTCGATCCGCTGCCCGTTAATCGACACAGTGCCCTCGCTGGGATGGCTAAAACCCGACACCATATTTAATAGTGTTGACTTACCACAACCGGAGTGTCCGATCAGAGTAATAAACTCTCCCTCAGCTACAGTCAAGTTAATATTTTCTAATGCTCTGTAACCGTTTGGATATACTTTATGAACATTGTCCATCACCAAAAAAGGCTGGCGGCGATCTTTTGTTTTCTTGCTTTGCTTTTTGGTGTCGATCTGGTTCGCAGTAGTTTTGAGCATGGGTTTAGGAACTTGTTAGTGGGTTATTGGCAATTGCAAATAGTGGAATTTTGAATGGTGATGAGCTGCGAGTTGAGACTGTAGATTTGCAAGTTCCCTGTATGTTTTGAGTATTGAGTTTAAATTGGAAGACTTTTGCATCAATTATATAATTGTGCCCCTTCACTCTCAACAATGCAATCAATCGCTTTGATTTCTGGTTACTCTTCTCTGACTTCTGAGTTGATAAGTCTCGGACAGGGGCGATCGATAACTAAGCAATTTCTTCACCTTTCGATACTTCAAAACTCGCAGATCACCATTAGACATTGGGCCGGTGGAAAGGAGTCCACCGGCGCGGACACAAACAGATTTTAAGCAGCTCTGCGGCCGGAATCGAGGATGACTTGGGCCATCGTGAAATCACGTTTGATTTCCAGATTGTTGAGATAGCCGATCGGATCATCACCACTAAACACCGTGCCATCAAACAAGCGAAGAGAACCACGAGTATGAGTAATATCAGACATTCCCAACTCTCGCGCGGCCGTGCTGAACGGGCCAACCCGCACCACACGTTCCAAAACTTCCACCCAGTTGCGCGGGAACACAGTATCGCCCCAACGTGCCATCTGCACCATGTGCCACAACTGTTCAGTGCGGCTCGGATGGTTCACGGAGTCTCCATAGAACAAGTGGTGGGCGTATTCCCGCATCGGAGTATCGAGGTTACAAGCAGAAGAATTAGGATCGCCAAGTTGAATGTAACTCTTATCCGTGGCGACATATTCCCGTCCCGACACAATTTCGGAAACTTCTTCGGCATGATTTGGATCGGCGCAGTATTGAGAAGCTTCCAGCAAAGCTTTGAGCAGAGCAATGTGAGTGTTGGGATAGGCATTTGCCCAGTCTTCCCGCACCCCCAAAATTTTGCCTGGGTGTCCGGGCCACAGTTCCAAATCTGTAGCTACCGTAAAGCCGACTCCTTCCATCGAGGCCCGCAAATTCCAAGGTTCGCCGACGCAGAAACCGTCAATGGTGCCGCCTTGCAAGTCCACGATCATTTGAGCTGGTGGGAGATTTTTCAGCACAACATCATGATCCGGATCAATGCCGCCGGAAGCTAGCCAGTAGCGCAGCAGTAGGTTGTGCATCGAAGAAGGGTGAACGATTCCCAGGCGGTGCGTTTGCGCGGGTGTTCTGCGGAGCATTTCTTTGAAATCTGCCAGATTGTAGATTCCTTGGTCGTAAAAGCGTCGTGCGAGGGTAATAGCGTTGCCGTTGCGGCTCATGGTGAGGGCTGTAACGGTTGGTATTGGCTTGTTTTGGTGGCCTCCTAATGTCAACCACATTGCCATCCCAGAGGGCATTTGGGCTGCGTCTAAGTAGCCTGCTGCGATGCCGTCTACGATGCCGCGCCAGCTTGTTTCCCGCACGAGGTGGACTTCATCGAGTCCGTGTTTGGCAAATAAGCCTTTTTCTTTGGCGACGGCGAGGGGAGCGCAGGCGGCGAGGGGGATGAAGCCGAGTTCGAGGTTGACTTTTTCTAGGCCGTGGCGGGCGATCGCCGGTACTTTGCGCGCCCGCAGTTTTTTGACTCGTTTCTGCTGGTTGAGGAAGTAAATCATTTCGCTCCGCAGGGCGTAGTAGCTGGGGTGCGTGACTACTTCCATGCGTTTGCGGGGGCGGGGGATGTCTACTTCCAGGATGCCGCCAATCTTCGATTCAGGGCCGTTGGTGAGCATGACGATGCGATCGCTCAACAGCACTGCTTCGTCCACGTCGTGCGTTACCATCAAGGCGCTGATTTCGTACTCTTGGCAAATTTCCATCAACTTTTCTTGCAAGTTGCCGCGAGTCAAAGCATCCAAAGCGCCGAAGGGTTCGTCCAAGAGTAACAGTTTGGGGCGCAAAGCTAGAGCACGGGCGATCGCCACGCGCTGTTTTTGTCCGCCCGATAGCAGTGCCGGTTGCTTCTCGGAGTGGGGCCCCAAGCCCACCATTTCGATGTGTTTTTGGATGATGTCGAGGCGTTCGGCTTTGGGTAAGCCGTTCATCACCGAGTCTACGGCTAGGGTAATGTTTTCTCTGACTGTTCGCCAAGGTAGCAGCGAATAGTTTTGGAATACTACCATGCGATCGGGGCCCGGCTGGGTGATTCTTTGTCCGTCGATCGTCACCAATCCTTCTGTGGGCAAGTCCAAACCTGCCACCATATTTAGCAGCGTAGATTTGCCGCAGCCGGAGTGTCCGACTAAGGAGACAAACTCTCCTTTTTTAATTTCTAAGTCGATGCCTTTGAGGGCTACGTATGTGCCCCCGTCTGTTAAATTAAATGTTTTTCCGACTTGTTCTACCGCAATCAAAACAGACATGATTTTCTTGCCTTTTTTTGTAGGTTTGTCCTAGCTTTTTTGATTATTGATTGTTGACTGTTGACCGTTAGCTGTTCTATTATCCCTATCGTCCAACTGCAATAACAATATTGGTTCGTAGTGAGGAATTCATTCCTCTTAAAAGGCTGAGGAGTGAAGTTCTGCTACTCGTTTAACTGGTTCCCAGGCACAGCCTGGGAACCAGTTAAATATCAACTGCCAACTGCCAAATGCCAACTGCCAACTGCCAACTGCCAACTGTCAACTGTTAATTATTTGCCTTCAGAGGGAGCAATTTTGTGTTGCAACCAAGCCATCATGCGATCGAGTATCAAACCAACAGCCCCAATGTAGAACACCGCTAACAGAATTTCGCTGATGTAGTTTTGCTGGTAAGCGTTCCAAATAAAGAAGCCGATACCAACAATCCCCGACATCACAATTTCCGCTGCAATAATCGCCAGCCAAGCCAGCCCGATCGCAATTCTCAATCCGGTAAAGATGTAGGGAAGTGCCGACGGAAACAAAATATTCAAATAATACTCTTTCCGAGTCAGTTGCAGCACTTTCGCTACGTTGTTGTAATCGTCGGGAATTTGGCGGACACCTTCAGCGGTGTTGATCAAAATCGGCCAAACTGCGGTGATAAAAATCACGAACAAAGCAGCAGGTTCGTTTTGTTGAAGTGCAGCCAGGGCGATCGGCACCCAAGCCAGAGGCGCAACCATCCGCAAAAACTGAAAAATCGGGTCTAAAGCCTTGTTCAGCAACGGATTTGTACCGACCAAAACACCCCCAGCAATTCCCACCGCAGCGGCGAGAGTGTAGCCTTTTGCCACCCGTTCCAAACTAGCCATAGTTTGCCAAAACAAGCCGATTCCGTAGGTTTTGGAATTCATGAAAGGATACAGCAACAATACCCGCGTCCGTTCGTCAGTCCAAACGCTGGTCGGGCCCGGCAGTTTGATCAGTTGCGTGCTCGACAGGAATTGCCAAACTAACAGAAACCCCAAAACTCCTAAAATTGGCGGTAAAATATTTGGTGAATGCTTCTTCCAAAACTCGCCAAACGCTCCTTGCGCTGCGCCTCTGTCCCTTCGATTTGTACTTACAGCCATCCTATTAATCTCCTGTGTTTGCGCTATTTTTTTGACCGTAAAATTCGAGACTAAATTATGGGAAGTTAATACCCCATCAAACTTTTTTAAAGGTCAAACTCTTGAGGTAATCTTCTGGCTTTTCCGGGTTAAATTCTTTGCCATCAAAGAACTTTTCAATGCCACGAGACGTACTTTTGGGAATGTCAGCATCAGTAACTCCAGCCAATTTTGCTGCGGCTTTCCACAAATCTTCGCGGTTGACTTTGCCGATAATTGTCTTAGAATCTACCAAGGTGTTAGTTGGCAAGAAACCCCAGCGCACGCTTTCGGTTAAAAACCACAAATCGTGACTCTTATAAGGATAGGAAACGTTGCCGAGGTCGTCTTTCCAGTACAGCGGGCTCATTTTGAAATCGTCGATCTCTGGTTGGCCGTCACCCATCATGTACTTGCCCTGGTAGGGAGGTGTCAAAACTGCCGGAGGTACGTCAAAGTAGTTTCTGCCAGAAGTAATGGCAACTAATTCGGGGCGATTTTCTGGTTTGTCGCACCATTGCTGCGCTTCGATCAGTCCTGCTAGCATGGCTTCGCTGGCTTTGGGATGTTTGTCTACCCAGTCGCTGCGCATAGCTAGATACTCTTCGGGGTGATCTTTCCAGATTTGGGCTGTGAGGGCGGACATGAAGCCGATGTCCTCTTGGACGATCCGCAGGGGCCAGGGGTCGCCGGTACTGAAACCGTCCATGCTGCCGGTTTTCATGTTGGCTACGGTTTGGGCTGACGGTACTGTTAGCAACTCGGCTTCTGTGTCGGGATCGATGCCGTTAGCTGCTAGCCAGTAGCGAATCCAAAAATCTTGGTTGGCCTTGGGAAAGGTGTAGGCTGCTTTGAAGGGCGTGCCTGCTTTTTTGAGGCCTTTCATGTAGTCTTGGGCCGCTTGGTCTAGTTTGAGCCCGATGCCTTTGCCTTTGTGTTTTCCGGCGATCGCAATTCCATTTCCCTGAGTGTTCAACTGGGCTAGAACATACATCGGAATTTTGACGCTACCTTTGGTGATCAGACCTTCACTAATTTGATAAGGCATGGGCATTTGCCACTGGCCTCCATCAATACCGCCGCCGGCAGATCCGATTTCTAAGTTGTCTCTAGCCGAACCCCAGTTGGCTTGTTTGGCGACTTCCACTTCGGTCATGCCATACTTGGCAAAAAAGCCTTTTTCTTTGGCAATAATTAAAGCTGCTGCTTCGACGATCGGGATATATCCCAAGATAACTTTTGTAGTTTCGATGCCCTCTACTCTTTTTTCGTTGGCAACAGCAACTGCTGATGTGGCCGCAGGTACTGTCCCGCTACCGGCATTAGTGCTGCCGCCGGCACCTGCTGTAGCACCGGGTTCTGGGGGATTTCCCAAACAGCCTTTGAGGAGTATTGTACTGACGGCAGATGCACCTGCGGTAACAATAAATTTACGCCGGGAAAATTGCTCTGAAAATTTTGTCATAGCCTAACTTCGCTCCTATTCATAAATCTTCTGTAACGACATCACTGAAGTTTATCAAAGCGCTTTTTTGCTGTTTGCTAAAGGCCAATTAGCGAACTATTTTGAGCGCACGGAAAGCAGGAGGGATCGAAAGATTTATTGCTAGCATAAGTCTTTCAAATATCCCTGCTGATTTTACACTTTTGATTAACTTGATATTGCGATCGACCAAGTTGTGTTAACTCGCCAACAGCGAGCTCCACGTTTTCTTGGCTTAATCATTCAGTTTACCGTACTCTTGCTGTAATTATAAAACAAATATTAAATTTAACTGATAAGTATATGTTGTAGAATGTTGCGTTTTATTAAGTAGTGCTTGGTGTTGCTGGATTCTTTCACCGCTCGCCAATATTTCACCAAAAGCTTGAGGTGTAAGCTTTTGGGCATTTTTCCCCCTGCAAGCATTCTCATTTTTTTGAATGAGTGTACAAATATCATTCTTTGAGTATATTGACAATAATTACATAAAATGTTAAAAGGCGGGTGGAGAATCTCCCGATCGAGCGATCGCTCGTGGAGGCACACTTATATGATAAAAAAATAAAGTTTTTAATGTTTTGCTGAGAGACAGGTTCCCTGCAAAACACTCAAAACTGACGATTGTCAAGTATTTAATTGTCTGTGGGAGGGATCGAAAACAGAAACAGTCCTGCACCCATCAATACCAAAGAAACCGGGTTTTTCACCGATGTTAAAGGCTACAATCCAATATTTGCTTAAAAAACCCGGTTTCTGCGTCCACGACTAAGAAATAAAATATCGATCGACTCCTGAATGCCGAATCCTATTAATTAGGCGGATCAAAACGGTTGACAGAAAGCGCAACACCGATCGCAGGTAGCGCGATAACGAAGCAAATCAGCCACTGACTGAGATTCATCGGAGCCGTCTGGAATATTTGATTGATAAACGGAGAATTAGCAAAAATCACCTGCAAAATCACAGCCGCAGCAATGCTCGCAGCCAGGGCAGGAGCGCCGCTAAATTTTTCCTTCGAGCCGTTAAATTTAGCCATCAAAGAAGGTAGCAACTGGCTGAGACTCAACAGGTAAAAAATTCTCGCCATTACCAAAGCTTGAATTGCCATTGTCCGGGCTAGCGGCAAAGTTCCCCAATCCGATTGGCGCACCCATTCAAACATTCCGAAAATTATCGTCCAGTTGTACAAAGAAATTGCCAAGATTCGTTTGATCCGACTTTCAGTCAGGAAAGGTTCGTTAACTGGCCGCGGCTGCTGTTGCATCACCCCCGGAGACTTGGGTTCAAAAGCGAGCGGTACAGTCATGGTGATTGAGTTGAGCATATTCAACCAGAGGATTTGCAGCGACAAAATCGGCAAATCTCGGCCGAGGAGGGTGCTGAGCAAAATTGTCATCGATTCTCCGCCGTTGACGGGGAGAATGAAGCTGATGGATTTAAGCAGGTTTTTGTAGACCGACTCCCAGACTATCTTTGAATGGGTTTTGATTTCCATCTATTTTACAAAAAATGTGTCTGTTTTGGCGATCGATTTGGGATTTTTTTTGCGGTGCTAAATCTTTTTTGGGGAGTTTGTAGAACTGGTAAAAAGAGTTACTAGACTGCTTGACAGATGGCAAATTTTAAGGGAGCATTTCTTTTTTGCAAAAAGCATTTTTTTTACAGTGCGAGCGTCTCCGCTCGCTTGGTTCTATAAGCAAGCCAGCGGGGATGCTCGCACTATTTAAAGTGTTGTTTATTTTACAGTTTCCTGGCAATTTTCCCACTTTGCGACTGCGCCACGGACGATCGAACCCACAGCGTGTTAAAACCTAGTTAAGCAACAAAATTTTGATCTCATGGAAATAGTGGTAACGCTGCTGCTGGGTTCGGCGCTGTTTGTCTGGGGAATGCGATTCGGGAGGATGTTAGTTCGATCGGGTGTGACGGCTAACGATCTGTTTAAGGGGCACAATTCGATCGCCCTGCTGTTTTTGGGTTTGTATGTTGGGTTGCTGCTGCTGGCTTTAAATCTGCCGCAAATCCCAGCTTTGCCGATCGAGTGGCGCGTGCACGGAATGCGAGTTACTTGGACTTTGCTCAGGGTGATGTTGATGGGAGTTTGTGGTATTGGGTTTAGTATAAGTTGGTTGACGGCGCGATCGCAAGTAGTTGCAGTCATCTTAATTTGCTTGCTGGGATTGGGCGGATTTACCAGCGCTGAAGCCTATTTTCTGGCGCCAATTTATGATGATTTAGTGGACAACTTGCAGCCAAACGGTGTGTTTCGGCAAACATCTAACAGTAGTTGTGCACCGGCGGCGCTAGCAACCGTGTTGAGGCGTTGGGGAATCGAGGCGACGGAATCGAGTGTGGCGCGTTTGGCGGGTACGAGTCGCTTGGGTACTTCGATGCCACAGTTGATTGTAGCAGCGAGGGGGTTGGGTGTAAATGCGATCGAACTAGCGCCCAGTTGGGAGCAAATTCAGCAAATTAATCGCCCCGGAGTGCTAGCAGTTTGGCTGTTTGACGGCCCTCGAAAGTTGCCGCACGCCGTGGCTTTGCTGGGAATAAACGACAGTGTAGCAGCCATTGGAGACCCGGCGCGGGGCAAGATTTTCTATTTAGACAGAGCAACTTTTGCTTATGTTTGGCGGAATGAATACGTGCCGATTTTTCGGTCTGCCGATATCTTGTTAAGTGACAAACAGGCGATCGATTATTTGACTAAATTAGGATATAATAGCGGCAATTTAAAAGCAGACATTAAGCGATTTAAAACCGATAAAAAAATGAAAGTCAGCGGCAAATTAGATAGGATGACTGAATTAATGTTGAGCGGCCCTTTTTTGGAAGGCGTACCGAGATTGGATGGGAAATAGATCAAGCTGTAGGGTGTGTCGCCCTGGACAATTTCCAATAAAAATCGACAATCTCCTAGCGACGCACCTTATACAATAGTTACGCTTAGATTCGCTAGCAAATAGTTATTAGAAGAATTAATGAACCGCAGAGAACACAAAGAACACAGAGGAAGAGAAAAAGAGAGACTTTTTTCGGTTAGTTAGAGCCGATTACTCAATTAATAAAGACTGGCGCAAAGCTGCAATGACATCCTCGGCTGACTGCTGTCGAAATTTGCCTGTACGAAAATCAGCAAAGGTTTTTTGGGAATCCGCAGCTATTTCTACACGGCGATTTTCGCGGTGACAGTTTGGGAGAATTTTAATCAACATTTGCTGCTGTTCGTAGGTTAGGTTTAAAATGGCAAACATCACAGATAGGACTGCGATCGCTCAATTCTCAATAGCTCAGGGCATGAAAACCCTTCTTGCACCCATGTAGTTCAGGACTTAGGAATAGATTCTCTCAAACCCCTTAAAATAGGATCACAGTTATCTATGAATGCTATAATAGCTAAAATTCTGCCAAGGATGCCTAAGTCCTATATAAGTTGACTAAAACAGAGCGTGACTAATCAAACCTTCTCCAACGGCTACGCATTACTTATTGGCATCGGTGCTGATCTACCCGTCACCGTCAAAGATGCTACTGCTCTATATAATGTGCTGATCGACCCCAGTCGCGCTGCTTACTCAACAGAACAAATTGCCCTCCTAACCGAAACTTCTGCCACTCGGCAGCAAATTCTTGCTACATTCGACAGGCTGATTGAACAAGTTAGTCACAATCCGGAGGCGACTGTAATTGTGTATTATTCCGGTCATGGGGGACAAATAAAGAGTTTAGATGGCTCATCTGAGTATTTTCTAGTACCCTATGGCTTTAACAGTAGCAAAATAGCAGATACAGCTATATCAGGTAGAGAGTTTACTGAGAAGATTGAGGCGATTAAAGCTCGTAAGCTTGTTGTTCTCCTAGATTGCTGTCACGCTGGAGGTGTTCCTGCACAGAAGGAAGTTGATAAAAGTTTTACCAAGTCGCCGGTGCCACCTGACCTGTTGAATGTATTGGGATCTGGCAGTGGTAGGGTAGTAGTTGCTTCATCAAGAGAAGACGAGTATTCCTATACAGGTAATCCTTATAGTGCTTTTACTGCTTGTCTACTGGAAGCATTACAAGGCAAGGCAGCCGTCAATAAAGATAGTTATGCTCGCATTCTTGATGTCCTAATTTACCTATTTGACCAAGTACCTAAGCGAGCATCCGGCCCTCAACATCCGTTCGTAAATAAAGTTTTAGACTTAGGTGATAACTTTCCCCTCTGCTACTATTCAGGCGGCAGTAAGTTTCTACCAGGCGAATCGCCTTCTCTTGAGTTTACTCCTGCACCAACAAGCCTAAATTCTGGACAAAGACGGCGAATGGAACAGAAGCGAGATGGCTTGCAAGGTGAGTGGAACTTACGGAGTGAGAAGGTAAAACGGATGCGGGCGGACTTTGCGATTGAAACTGCGACAGCAGTTAAGTTCCAAGTGGAACAGCAACTGTTAGAAGAAGAGGCTAGATTAGCTCATTTAGGAGATGAAATTGATGCTGTTGAGCAAGCACTCTTGTAAATATGATACTGACGCAGCAGCATCCAGCTAACGTTTTTTGTCAGAAGCTTTATCTCATGTGTTTTTGATCACCGCTGTATATAAAGCTTAAAGCTAGCCTGTTTTTTAGTTATTTATCAAAAAATATGAACGATCTCAAAATAGCCTTTATTTCCAGTCATCGCTTTGAAGATGGTGCAGCGATTCGAGGCGCGGTACTTGTGGCTGATTGTGAGACAAAGCCATTGGAGTTTCGAGTCACGGCTACAGTGCGCCCTACTCTGTTCCAGAAAACCTTATACGGGAAATTACTGGATGAGCATATTCTCGTAGAACTTATAGCAGTTCCCTTACTAGAGCAACTTAAGGAAAAGCCTCAAATCCTATTAGTACGTGACCCACTTTTTCTGGGAATTAGCACGAAACAGACGATTCCAACTGTTTTGATTTTGAAAGAAGATGAGCTGGAATTTGGCAAAAACAATCCAACGGAACAATTAGATTCTGTTTCAGGTCATCCTCCTCTTATCCTGAAAACTACAGATAAGTTTAGCAAAGAGCTAAGCAGCATACGAGAGCAACTGGAGTCAATATATTCTCGTAGAGATCTACTAGAGCCATTTTCCCGTAATGCCATAGCGTGTCAGGAAGTGCATAATCAGAAGCTTGGAGAGTAATCCCTATGCTACTGATACGAAGTATTTCAAAACATATAACCAAGACAACATCTGGAGTTAAAAAACCTACTTGCTATCTGATAAAAGAATGGGTAATGGATCTACCGGAGACTCGCACGCAAAGTTTTCGGATAACTATTCCCCAGATTTCAGATAATTTGTGCCTAATTATTTCAAAAGTAAAAATTTCTGAAAATCTTTTGCCTGTTTTTCCATCAGTCTTTGAAATAAGTGAGCCACTTCAGACTCCTAGCAACTTTGAGATTGCCGAAAGTTTATTTATTCCTCGTTCCAATACTTTCGATCGCACAGATTTATTTAGTGTTAAAAATTGGACATCTACCAACTTAGTAGAATTCATTCCTCAACCAGACAGTTTTGAATATAATTACCCAATTAATCAGACATCCATTTCAGGAAACTTATTTCAACCCCTAGAAGCAGAAAAACCAAAAGGAAAAGCATTTGAAGACGAGACTCAACAGCTTAGAAGAAATCTTTCAAATCTTGGAGATGATGAAAAACTTCGTTTAATCGAGCAGGCTCAAAAAGACTATTCTCTGACCAAACAGGTAGATGTTTGGGATTTATTAAAGCCCTTACTACAACCACCTTTATTATTTAATTTTCCTGGTGAGCTTGATTTATATCAACCTTTACGAGGATATCAACAGGAAGGAATTGGCTGGTTAGTAGATAAATCATCAGCCTTACTAGCGGACGAAATGGGCACTGGTAAAACCGTGCAGACAGTAAATGCAATACGTCTTCTTTTCAGGACAGGAAAAATTAAATCTGCATTAATTGTTTGCCCTCCTGCCGTAATTGGTAGCGTTGCAATAAGCATTGAAACTGAAAAACCCGAAGGATGGATAGGACATTTATACCTTTGGGCGCCAGAACTTTTGACAACGGTTATTAGAGGCAGTAAGCAACACCGAAAACTAGCTTGGGAAACTCCTGTTCATGTGTATATTACAACCTATGATACTATCCGTAATGATTTATCCGATGGTTTATTAACTGATTCAAATAAATTTGATTTTGTTGCTTTAGATGAAGCGCAGAATGTAAAAAATAAAAATTCTGGGCGTTCTAAAGCAGTTCGTCAATTACAAGCCCAATATCGATGGGCATTAACTGGTACACCAATTGAAAATAGTGTTGAAGATGTTAAATCACTTTTTGAATTTCTTGAACCCGGCTTTTTTCAATCTAGTGTTAATTATTCAAATCAAGAAATAAAAGACACCATAAAGCCTTATATGCTTCGCCGATTAAAGCAGGATGTCTTAAAGGATTTGCCTGATAAAAATCATCAAGAAAAATGGTTGGATTTAGATGCAGAACAACGTAAGGCTTACAATAATGCTCTGAATGCAGGTCGTCTAGATATTAAAAATTCTTTGGGTAACAACAGTCAAGTTCAAACTCACATTTTTGCGCTTATAGCAAAGTTGAAGCAGATTTGTAATTTTGCTGAAGGGAAAGATGAAAGTCCAAAGACGGAACAATTAATTGAATATCTTGAAATAATAGTAGCTAATAATCAGAAGGTACTTATCTTTTCTCAGTATGTTGAAGAAGGGGTTGATAAACTAGCAAAAATATTAGACAAACAAGGGATTCGCTTTGTTTTGTATAAAGGTGGAATGTCTGATCGGGAACGCAATCAAGTGATAAGTGATTTTCGCAATAAGCCAGATGTCAATGTTTTCCTCGCTACAATTAAGTCGGTGGGTTTCGGCGTGACTTTGACAGAAGCTTCCTATGTAATTCATTTCGATCATCCCTGGAATCCTGCACAAATGCAGAATGCGGAAGATCGTGCACACCGAATTGGACAAACAAAGCATCTGACAGTGTACAGTTTTTGGATGAAAGATACCATTGAGAAACGTATTAAGAAGAAGTTAGCCGAGAAGCACCTGCTTGTCGAAAATGTGATCAATCCTCTTGCTGTTGAAGCAGTTGAAAATCCTATAACTACCGAAGAATGGTTAGACATCTTAGGCATCGAGACTAAACAGAAGACAAATCCTGAGCGAGTAAGTAAAGAAACTGTCACAGCAAGAAAACATCAGCGTATCCAACAACAACTCGATAGCCTCCAGAAGCAGTATGATGTGTTAAGTGAAAAGATAGCTGTTTTACGAGAAAATTCAGCGATCGCATCCGAAACTGCTCAAAAGTTTGAGTTAAAAAAGCAAATTGAGAAAGCCGAATTAGAAAGAACGCAACTCGATCGGGAGATTGAGGATTTGGAGAACAAACTTAAGGCTGACTAGAAATTATTGATTTAACTACATTTAACCAAAAAATCATGAGTGGATTTGGTGACGTGCCTTCGATGCTGGAAGTTTTTCCCAGGCGGCTTCCAACCCTGGTCGTGGCAGAGTGGCAATGCGGGCAAAGAACTCGCGATTTTCCTCTTGGTAATATTGTCGAAGTTCCTCACTTTCCTTGAGGACAACTTGCTATTATGCGTCAACTTCGGCCCAATGTGTATCTATGTAGAAGAGGGCTGCATTAATTTGCTCCTCTGTTAAATCAAACAAGGAACGAATAAATTTAGGCGGATATTGCGCGGTTACATAATCCATCACATCGTAAAGAGTGATGCGCGTACCTGCGATCGTCAATCCACGCTCTGTACGGATAATAGCCGATGGCTCATTGGATACTGAAGTCATAGTTAAAGCTTCTTGTTAACTTATCTTTATTGTACCTCACAAAGAAGCTAACAACGCATTTGGTGTAAGGTGTCCATTCCGCACCCAAGGGATTTTGTGTGAGGTATTCTTCGGCGCACCCTAGGAATTAGAAATATCTAGCCAAGTATCAATTGACTGAGTAGATTGAACCACATTCATCCCCGCCCCTGCGAATCTTAAAAAAGCCGCATCTGCTGCTTCCGTAAAATCAACAACACCCGGAACAACCACCGGCGAAGTGCAATCTTCCAACAAATAAACTTTCTTAGCTAACTGCACATCTCGCGCCAAAATTTCCGTCAACAAATCATCAATCGTCCAAGCAACGCAATGACTCTTCGCTTGTCCCGCAATAATTACCGCATCAAAACCGAGCAACTTATCAATAAACTTAGCATTTTTTTCAGCAATAGAAACCCCATCGGGCCCATCCAAGACTTCCGGCCGCAAAACCGAATAGTTTTCAGTTAAGGGATTGCCGCCTTTAATCTCAAAAAGTGCTTGACTATTGCGCGCCATACTATGAAAAAATATCGCTTCTTCCACAGCGGAAACCAGGGCGTGTCCGATGCCGCCCAACATTGAATGATAAGGCCAAATTGTCAAGGGATATTTGCCATCATTGCTGAGTTTCTGCACGTAGTGAAGGCAGTGTTTTTGCAGTGCCAAATAATTCCCTCCCGCAATGCTGTCAGCGACTGCTGGGTTTACTTTCCAGATACCTTTTTGCACATCTTCCAGCGTAATTAATGTGGCGGCTGGAAGGGGATGTTCGCCTGCATCATCTATCCAAAAAATCGGATGAAAAATTTGCATTGCGGTGTGGGTATCCATTGTCGGCGCAATGGTGGTAATTGAGTTTAAATTGCGATAAATAAATTTGCATAACCGCAGGTTATCATCAACAGCGCCGCTACCAGAACGCCCGCCTACAAATAGTTCAAATTCTGGCAAGCAAAAGGTATTTTGAGCGTCAATTATCAGCAAACAAATTTGTTTTTTGTCTGTAGCAGCGGGCTGAATGCTGTATTTATCAGCCCATGCTTTAGCTTCACGTGCGCGTTCTTGATAGGGAACGCGCCAGACTTCGCTAATTTTTTTGGTATCAAAATATTCAGGTATTGGAAGTTCGGTTTTTGCTGTCATGGCTAATTTATTTTGTAGTAAAGTCAAAAAATAATATGACTTATATCCTGTCCGGTAGATTGGCCGCAATAAACAAGGTTCGTAGTGCGGACTTCAGTCCGCTCTCAAGCTGCAGATTAAAGTCCGCACTACGAACTGTTTGTGCTATGATAATCTAGCGGACGCGATATTATGAAGGGGCCGCGCACCTTACTGGTAAAACGATCGCGTTTCAACATTGTTTGCCTTAGTCCTATGGTATCTATTTAAGGGTGAATTATGCCGCAAGAACCAAATCAAAATTATATTAATGAAACTTTTAAGCGCAAATTGTTGTTTTTGTCGATCGCCCTTTGCATCCCCATCTTAATTGTAGCAACTAAATCTCCCTACGTTCAACAACTTTTAAGAACTGTTTTAAGCCAAATCGAGCATTTAGGCATTTGGGGCCCGATCGCCTTTATCGCTACCTACAACTTAGCTACTATACTTTTTATACCAGGTTCCGCCCTTACCCTCGGAGGCGGGGTGCTGTTTGGCCTGTGGTGGGGCTCCATCTACGTGTTTGTCGCAGCAACTTTAGGGGCTACCTTTGCTTTTGCGATCGGGCGATACTTGTCGCGCGATCGCGTGGTAAAATACATGGAAGCTCACCCTAAGTTCAAAGCCCTCGATCGCGCCGTTGCTAAATCAGGATTTAAAATAGTCTTTTTAACCCGCCTTTGTCCTTTATTTCCCTTCAATCTATTGAATTACGCCTTGGGAATTACCCAGGTTTCTTTAAAAGATTACGTGTTAGGTTCCTTCGGGATGATTCCGGGAACTTTGATGTACGTTTACTCTGGTTCATTGATAGGAGATATTGCTGCAATTGGTACGGGAACTGTACCGACAAATCCCCAAGCAGAAGCTGTAAAATGGTCGATAAATCTGATCGGTTTTACTGCTGCTGTCGCAGTAACTTTATATATAACTAAAATTGCTCGCCAAGCTTTGGATGAAACTATTTAATTAGGAGAATTTGCTAATGTCTCAGTCAAAAGCCGATCGCATAACAGTCCCCCCGATGGACGAATACAACCAAAAATTAGTCTCCTATTTGCATCCCTCCGATTGGGTAAACCCGCAGCCAGCTAGCAGTTACAACTTAGTAGTAATTGGCGCGGGGCCCGCCGGATTAATTGTGGCGGCGGGGGCGGCTGGTTTGGGTGCAAAAGTTGCTTTAATTGAAAAACATTTGATGGGTGGCGATTGTTTGAATGTCGGTTGCGTACCTTCAAAAAGTTTAATTCGATCCTCGCGCGCTGTCGGCGATATCTGGAATGCGAGTAAATTTGGCGTTAATGTTTCTAACAATCCAGAAGTGGATTTTCCCGCAGTCATGGAACGGATGCGCCGGATTAGATCCGGAATCAGCGATGTTGATTCTGTCGATCGCTACCAGCACAAATTAGGAGTCGATGTTTTCTTAGGTTCCGGTAGTTTCACTAGCAATTCTACCATAGAAGTTGCAGGTCAAACTCTGCGCTTTAAAAAAGCAGTAATTGCCACAGGTGCAAGGGCGCGACAACCCCAAATTCCCGGCTTACAGGAAGCTGGATATCTGACAAATGAAACTGTATTTAACCTCACTCAAAAGCCTCAGCGTTTGGCCCTAATTGGCGCTGGGGCGATCGGCTGCGAATTGGCTCAAGCCTTCCGCAGACTGGGCTCGGAAGTCGTATTATTACACAAGAATGCTCACATTTTGGACAAGGAAGATGCGGATGCTGCGACAATTGTGCAGCAGGCTTTTGTCAGGGAAGGCATTCAACTAATACTAGAATCAAAAATAGACCGCGTTGAGCAAACAAATGCAGGCAAAGTGGTTTATTATCAATCTCAAGGTAAAGAAGCGTCGGTAACGGTAGATGAAATTATTGTGAGTGTGGGGCGATCGCCAAACGTGGAAGGATTGAATCTGGAAGCTGTAGGCGTAGAATACGATACACAAAAAGGCGTATTTGTCAATGACAATTTGCAAACTACCAATCCCCGCATTTATGCCGCAGGGGACATTTGCATGAAGCATAAATTTACTCACGCTGCTGATTTTGCCGCCAGAATGGTGATTCAAAACACTCTATTTTTCGGGCGCAAAAAGCTCAGCGCTTTGACGATACCTTGGTGTACTTATACAGATCCGGAAGTGGCGCGTGTCGGAATGGGCGATCGCGAGGCTAAGGAAAAAGGCATTGATATCGATACATTTTTAATTCCTTTCGATAAAGTCGATCGGGCAATTATTGACGGCGAAGAAGAAGGATTTGTGAAAATCCACGTCAAGAAAGGCAGCGACAAAATATTAGGTGCAACTATTGTAGCACGACACGCTGGCGATATGATCAGCGAGATTACTTTGGCAATGGTTAACAATATTGGTTTAGGAAAGATTGCTAGCACAATTCACCCGTATCCGACGCAAGCCGAAGCAATTCGGAAAGCTGGAGATGCTTACAATCGCACTCGCTTGACTCCATTTGTGAAAAATTTGTTCAATAAATGGCTGGCTTGGACGCGATAAAATTGTAGAAGACCGGGCGGTTGAAACCGCGTCTATAAAAACAAAACCCGGATGGTGCGCGGGTTGAAAAATGAGGGGTTAAAATGAGATTATTTTCTTCAGTCCGCGGAGGCGGACATCGTTTGTGTAGGCGCGGTTTCAACCGCCGTCTGATCTTGCATTATAGCATCACGGCGAGGGCGACAAATCGCCCAACATCCATCCTCAGTCAAAAATCGCCTTCATCTACTTGAAATACAGTCAATCCCAACGATCGCCACATATCAACGACTTGCTGGCGATCGTCCAATACAAACTTAACATTATATTGCCCTGCAATATGCTGCCGATAGATTTCCTCCTTCATAATCGCATCCTTCCTCATATCCCCAGTTTTCCGCAGATAGAGGCCTGCATAATTGACCTCGTATTGCCGTAACCATTGTTCAGTCTGAGGTTGACAGTCATCGGTTCTACCCGATACTACGATAATATTAACGGTAGACTGCCACTTGCGGACGGTATCTAGGACGGGCTGATTCGGTAAATCGCGATCGCACTTTGAAGCATCAAAAGGATTTCTACCATTGAGAAGTGCCAGCGTACCGTCCATATCCACAAGAATTGCATCCGGCAAATCCGGGTTGTATTCCGGCGGCTGAACGGGAACCCGCACATACTTATTGTACATCTTCACGATCACATCTTTACCCACCGAATTAAGTCTTTTTAAATCCCGTTTAATACATTCTTCCACCGGAACTTGCAGGAAAGAATCATTAACTTCAACGATAGCTTTACCCTTGACCAACTCCTTGATATGCTCGATGTGATGCCCAAAATTAGTATCATCAACAATCACGTGCTTGCCGCTTTCCAAAGCCATCAAAATAATCGTATCTCTCAACTGCACAATAAACTTTTCATTCGTCGGCGACCAATGAGAAGCGTGAGCCATTTCTCTCAACAAATCTTTATTGCTACGCACCCACCGTGCAGGTTCAGACAGCAGCAATTCCCTCGCAAATTGAGATTTTCCAGAAGCAGGTAAGCCGACAAGAACAATAACTCTTTTCATGACAATTGGTAATTGGGCATAGGGCATAGGGCATAGGGCATAGGGCATAGGGCATCGGTTAGTCGTTATTGTTTATTGGTAGAGCATCACAAATAACAAATAACAAATAACAAATGACTACTCACACTCGATAATTTATCCGTTAAATCCGTTACAAAATCCGTTGCCGAACTTCTTTTACAAACCTAAATTGATGTAATCCAAACCCAATAACTCTTCCATCTTATTTATCGTAACATTACGGAGAGCCTCTTTTACGCCCGCAACTCTGCGGGCCCGTAAAGAAAACAAAATCCCCGCATACGGCAAATGTTTCACCGCGAAAGCAAAATCTTTCTGCACTTCGATATGTTCATGCTGTCGATAAACCCCCTCAATTTCTTCAACCAAACATTGATACTTACTCTTAACTTTTTGATACAACTCACTCCACTCAGGAAAATAAGCTAAAAACTCTTCTCCTTCATTAGTCAAAACAATTTCGATCATCCTGCGGGTAGAAAACCCTTCGCGAAGATGGGAAATCGCGACATATTGCGGAGACTTAACCTTAACTCGGTTGAAGTTAGCGTCGCAAATAATATACCCTTCCGAATCCATCGGATCTAAATGTTGAGATGCTTCGATAACTTCTTTCCAGCTAGTCAAAGGATAGAAATTGACTACTTTCCACACATATCTGTTAGCCCAAAAATGGGGATCTGTTTCTCGCAGTGTTTCAGTATTGCGAACCCCGTGTAGCACGATGTCATTGTTGTTTTGCTGAACAACTATTCTATTATAAGGTGTCATCAACTCAAAGATAAAACACTCATCGCTTGCTTCCGGTAATTCATATCCCAATTCTTTCCAGACTTTCCAAAAAAGTTCGGCAAAGCTAAATCCAAAACCGTTAACTTCGCCGGCTGCGTCGGGAGTACCGCTAGATTGCACTCTCCATTCTCCTTTATAGAAATACATTACAATCAGAGAACCATCTAGTTTTTCGTAAACTTTGGCGCTACTCCAATCAATTGCTGCGGCGTGGCCTTCCCCGTAATTAAAAAATTTGTCATAGGGATAAGAAACTATTTCCCAGTTTTGAGATGAATCTAAAATAATGCCTCGACACTGCTGGACTATTTTTTCGCCCAGCGGGGATTCTATCTGCGAGTATTTCAGACATACTAAATCGGGATATTGGCGGTGGCGGGTCACTTTGATATGATAAGTTTCGCACAATGTTTCTAATCCGTGCTGGCGTAAATACTCTTGCAGTTCCACGTTCGATTCCTAAGTTTGTCGCTTGCTCTATTTTATCGGAAACTATATATTTTTGCGGATTTGTAAACAAAAATTAAACTATTTTTTTTTAATCCCTATTGTAATTTTTATATTTTGGAGTATCGTTGTAAATAGGTGAAAGCAGTTGGGGGCTAAAAGGGAATGTTTCAACATCTAGGACAAAAACAGTGAAAAATAAATTATTATTTTTGGCGACTTCTGCGTGCGTGTTGACTGCTTTAGTACCTGTATCGCGAGTTTTTGGTGCGGGCGAATTGTCGCAGCGGTTGTCGGAAATCCAATCTGTGGCTGTAGCGGGTACTGCTGTTCCGGTAAGTCAAATCTTGGCAAAATTAAAAGGCAAAACACAAGTGCCGATTTTTATTCCCAGTCGGCTTATTGTTTCGCAGAAGCTTTACTATTACAGCCAAGCGCAACCGAATAGCTATGCTATTTCAATAGATTATACAGCAAATTGCCGGGGTGCGGGAGCTTGCAATTTTGGGGAAGTTCGATCTCAAAAAGGCGGTGAATTTTCTACGAAAGTAGAAGGGGTAACTAAGACTTTAAAAAATGTTAAACTTGCCGGCGGAGTGAAAGGAGTTTTTCACAACGGTTGTGGTGCTTACTGCACGGCTTCTGTTGAGTGGAAAAACCAGGGATTTCTGTATACCGTATCAATTAAAAACGGAGGGGAATCGGAGGTGATTTTAACAGCAAATTCTGCTATTCTAGCTGGGAAACGCTAAGACAATTTTCGATTTTGATTGGGTATTTTTTACTCGTTCAATCAAAGGTGTCATTGCGAGGAACGAAGCAATCTTAGTCTTGGCGATTGCTTAGTTACCTCGCAATGACAAAAGCGAGGCAGAGCAAGAGTGATATCGATTGCCAGGCTGAGCCTGGGAACCAGTTAATTTTTGTAGCCTGGAAGTTAACCTGTTAAAGAATATACTATAGTTTTTTTTCGCTTACCTACTTGGAGGGAAATCAGGATGAGGGGAAGATGGCTATTTGGGGCGATTGTTGCTGGTGTGGTGACTGCTTTGACGATCCTCTTCGTTGGCGTAGCCCCCGTAGGGGCGGGCTTCGCGATCGCACTTTTGACACCATACTCAGCCCTAGCAAGGACAGAAACGCAAATAACAGAAATTCGCTGGTTTAATTATACTTCTCAAGATAGCTGGCAATCCGCACAATTTATTGTACCCGATCGCAATACTACACAATCTGCCGGCAGCAGCAAGTTGCGGTTGTACGATGTTCATATTGCCAAGATGTTTGAGATTTCGAGTTTTTTGTGCGATCGCGATCGCACTTCAGCAGGTTACAATTGGTCTTACGGAGCCGACAATGGCAACATTGACATGGGAATCTTCAAAATTAGCTGCAATCTCGCCCGCGCCACAGCCAAAACTTACGGGCTAGGGAAACCAGAAATTACAGTAATTCGCCGCAACTTCGATCAGAAAGACGGCCGCCCTTCTCTTGCTGTCGAAAAATATTCTATTCCTACTTTGAACGTTGCTAAAACTAGAGTTGTACAGTGGAGAAATTTTGTCCAAAAATTTCCCCCAATTCCCAACAATTCAGGTACAAATCAAGCTAATATTCGTTTTCCTGTAAGTAACATTTTTCAGCAAATCAAAGGCAAAACACGAGTACCTGTTTTTCTGCCGATCATACTTCCTTTATCTGACACTCAGCAACTTGATTTTGACGTGCAAGCTGGCTCCCACGGTTACATTGTTGGAATGTATTTAGGCAAAGGCTGCCGCGGCGGAGCTTGTTCTTTCGGCACAATCGAAGCGAAAAGAGATGAACCGTTTTCGCCTCCTTCGCAATTGCCGAGGGATACTTATAGAAGCATTGAATTAGCGGGCGGAATGAGGGGAATTTATTTCCAGACTTGCGGTAATTACTGCATTTCTTATGTGGAGTGGCAAAGGCTGGGTGTACTTTACCGAGTAAGTATCAAAAATGGACGGCAGTCAGATGTTGTTCGGATAGTAAATTCTGCACTCCAAGCAGGGCCACGTTAATACCATTTTCGATTTTTGATTTTCGTTGATGTACAATTAAACTGTACCTAAAAAAACTAATAAGATGCCTGCGATTAGCGTTGAAGAAGCCAAGCAGAATCTGCAAGCTATCTTGGAAAAAGTGACGAAAGGAGAAGAAGTGACAATCGTACAGGAGGGCAAAGTAGTAGCTCGCGTAGTCCCGCCGCTATCCAAGGAGGAGTGGTTAGCTAGGCATAAAGTATTCCGAAACTCCATTAATGTCAAGGGCGAACCCCTGAGCGCAACAGTCATTAGGCTAAGGGAGGAAGCACGGTATTGATTTATATAATAACTTTAACATCTATAACAAATATTTTTATTCGGGACAAACTGAATGATTGCGGTCAAACCAAATGATGTAGTAAACAGACTGAACGCGAAACCCAAATATCCATTTTTTCTCATCAATTCGCATTTCTGATAATCTCTCATCTTCAGGAATATTGTCAGGCAAAGTCGGATGAATGTTAATCAACTTATAACCCGTTCCCACTGATTCACCTCGTTTTTTTGAGCCGTGACCTTTGATTTGACCCCAAGTATATTTCTCGATTTTCTTTAGTCCTTCAATGAGGTCATTGATTTCTGATGATGTCCAGTCAGATAGAAGCCAACGATTTTTATCTGCATAAGTGAATCTGAAGCTAGGATGCTCGTCATCTGTACTGCTTGGTCGATTTAACTGAGTTGCTTGCTCTGGAATTCTTCTTTGTTGCTTGTTTTGAGGTGGCTTTGGTATTTGACTTTTTTTACCCACTTACGCCTCCACCAAAGGTGCATAGCAGGCTTTCATATCTTCGTGGGAAATGATTTTAGTTGATGTTTCCGCAGGTTCTAATCCCTGGCGGGCGTTGAGCCAAGGTGTCTCAGATTGGGTCAATTCTGCCAAATGTTTAGCACTTAATTCTCCATAAGCATTCCAAACTTCTTCGAGTACCTCAATCTCATCTTCTTCAAATTCTCCCTCAAAATTATCAGGAGCGGGAATATCGGTATATTTGTAAGCTTTGTACTCATCCCAAACATGGCGGACAATGGGGCCGGAAACCCAAGCTTCAATATCTTGAAAAAATAGCTGCTGGCCTCTAAAGACTAAACTCCAAGCTTGTGCGTAATAAACGAGTTTTTGCAGTTTGAGAGGAGAAATAGTATCGCCTGCTTCTCTATCGACACGACATAAAAAGTAACGAGCTACATCCAGAGCGCTTTTCATAGTTTTAGGATTTTAGTAATTTGACAAATTTAATTTTTATGGTAAGCTATTCGGTGGCTTGAGAAGTTCGATCGCTATTTCCCCCTCATTCCCACATTTCTCTCCTCAAATCCTGCAACCTGGGAGCAAACTCTTCAGCTAAACCAGCTTCAGCCCGATCGACCCTAGGCAAATCATACACCGTCGGCTGCCTTCCGCTCTCCAGGTCGATCGGCTCAGTTTTATCCCCCGAATTGTCCCAACCAGCAATTAAAGTCCCCACCTGCGGTACGCTAGATCAGGTGAATATACTGGCTCATTTCAAGCTATCCTGCGATCGATCTTATGTCCCCAACCACATCTGCCCCCTCCCGAACCGTCCGCATCGGTTCCCGCAAAAGCCAACTCGCCCTCGTCCAAACCCACTGGGTGCAAGCAGAGCTACAGAAACACTTCCCGGAACACACTTTTGAAGTCCACACCATGTCCACCCAAGGGGACATAATTCTTGATGTCGCCCTCGCTAAAATCGGCGACAAAGGACTTTTCACCAAAGAATTAGAAACGGGAATGCTCAACAATGAAACGGACTTTGCCGTTCATTCCCTCAAAGATTTGCCTACCAATTTACCTGAAGGTTTAATCTTAGGATGCGTCACGGAACGAGAAAATCCCGCTGATGCCCTGGTTGTACACTCCAAACACAAAGACAAGCAACTCGACACCCTCCCAGAAAATGCAGTAATCGGTACTTCTTCGCTGCGCCGACTGGCTCAACTGCGGCACCATTTCCCTCACTTTGAATTCAAAGATATTCGCGGCAATCTCAATACTCGACTCGCTAAATTAGATGATGGCGGTTACGACGCGATTATTTTAGCAGTTGCAGGACTCGAAAGATTGGGAATGGGCGATCGCATCCACCAAATTATCTCTCCCGAAATCTCCCTTCACGCCGTCGGACAAGGTGCTTTGGGCATCGAATGCCGCGCCGGGGACACCGAAATCATGGCAGTGATCAAAGCTCTCGAACACTCGGAAACCGCCCAAAGATGTTATGCCGAACGCGCATTTTTGCGGGAATTAGAAGGCGGCTGTCAAGTACCAATCGGCGTAAATACCAAAATAGAAAACGGTCAATTAACCTTAACCGGAATGGTATCGAGTCTCGACGGCAAGCGATTCGTCAAAGATACTGTTTCCGGCACAGCAGATACTGCTGAAATGCTGGGAATTGACCTCGCCCACCGCCTGCGCGAACAGGGAGCGAGTGCAATTTTGGAGGAAATTTTTATCGAAGTTCAACGCGGTTCATAAATGCGATCGGCATTAATTTCTCAATGCTTTTAGACGCGAGATATCGCCTTTTGTTAAATAAAAATAATTGGCGGTTCGCTTTTGTTTTGACAGGTACAATAGCAGTCTGATTGTAGATTTTAGATGGTAATTTTCAATAAAATTGCCGATTTCACAAATATAGCGGTTCTCAAAAAAGTGAGAATAGCCCTATGCCCTATGCCCTATGCCCTATGCCCTATGCCCTATGCCGGATATTACCTCATCTTTCTGAGAAAGGCTATATCTGACTAATTTAGGACGCTCCGCACGGTGTTGAGAAACCCGGTTTATGGATGGATGCCAGGGTGTAAAGCCCAGGATTTTTAGTAGAAACCGGGTTCCTTTACATCAGCCCTATAATTGTCAATATACCAATCCAAAATCTACAATCAAACATCCCAAATAAATCAGCAACCTAATTTCAGGGAAAGGTAAAATATGAGCGAAACTCAATTAAAGCTAGGATTGGCAAAAGTTCAGCAACTTTATCGCAAAATGCAGGCCGATCAGAAAGCTTTGCAGCAGCAATTGAAAGAGTTTAAAACCCAGACGGGAAACTTTTCCGATGTCGTCGAGCAAGTCTTGCCCTCCGTAGTTTCAGTTTACGTGATGGATTGGGAGACAGGAGAAGAAATTTCTTCCGGTAGCGGCTTTTTTGTTTCCCCTGACATAATTGTCACTAACTATCACGTTGTCGAAGATATTGCCGATGAAGATTATTTCTACGAAGAAAATGAAGTCGAACAGGTTTTAGTTGAAACTAATGACGGAAAGTTGAGAATGGCAGAGGTGGTATTTACTGGCAATGCGGAAGAGGATTTAGCATTGCTTTTGATTACTGGTTTTATGATCGATCCAGAAACAGGGGAACAAGTAGAATCTCCCGAAGAATATCCTCCTTTAGAGTTATCTTTTGATGTGAAAGTGGGCGATCGGGTAATTGCTGTGGGCAATCCTTTGGGGCAGTTTTCCTCAACTGTAACTCAAGGTATTATTAGTGCAATTCGCGAACCGGAAGAGTATGAGGTGGGCGAGGATGATGAAGATGAGGTTGCCGAGGTGAAGGTGTTGCAAACTGATGCGGCGATTAATCCAGGAAATTCGGGCGGGCCATTGATTAATATGGCCGGTCAAGTGGTTGGTGTGAATACGTGGGGATGGGAAGATGCTGATAGTATTAATTTGGCGATCGCCTCCGTGGCTTTGGATGACTTTTTAGCTGGATTTGAGGAAACTTTTGAGGGTGATGGCGAGAATTAGTCGGTAGTTGTCGGTAATCTGTGATTCTGGCGTTGGCGAAGCCCTCGAAGAGGATCGCTCTTTTTCTGAGACGGGATGAAAAGGGCGATCGCCTTTATGAGGAAATAGCCGAAGCAGGCGCAATTGTGCGGAGTGGCATCAGGAATTCTTGCTTTTCTTCGGGAGTGATGTAGCCACCATTGACGGCCATTTGCATTAGTTGTTCGACAAATTCTTTTAACTCTGTAATAACTTGAGTTTGATGCAGTTGAAAGTGTTGATTTTGGGATTTTAGGGTAAACTCGTTTGGAGATAGATATCCAAACTTTTTGAAATTACAGCTAATGCGATCGTTGGCTAATGGCTGTAATTCCAGAGTGAGGCAAACACTTTCAACAAATTCTATTTTGATTGATTTTCCTTGGGATAAATCACTGGTAGTGATAAATATGTAGTGATTAGATATTCATTGGCTCAAAACATAGTTGTAATGATGGATAAAATACCAAATAG
>NZ_JAUBVX010000014.1:0-125533 GCF_036706065.1 Microcoleus sp. A2-C3
TGCCATCAATTTTACCCTCGCTGATCCACGAATCAACACCAGTTTACTTGACGATAGGGCTTAACCGAGAAGTATTGAGTAGTGATTAGTCATTGGTTAACGGGTTTCAATGATCCAGGATGGTAACAAGTAGAGAGCATCTGTAGCGAAACGGCACTACCGTGTCCGGCGCGGGAAACAGCTACTTTTAAGGATTGCTATCAGATTGACACTTATAGCAAAAATTTTGAAATTGGCATTAAAATACCGCGTGTGAAAGTTCTGCCGGATTCAGATTATTATGAATAACTTGACCATCGCGGAACCAGACAACCCGGCGAGTTTGGCGCGCTACTTCCGGTTCGTGAGTCACCATCACAACAGTCATACCGGCTTCATTAAATTCTGTAAAAATATCCATTACTTCTTGGGTAGTTTTAGTATCCAATGCACCAGTCGGTTCATCTGCAAGCAACAACACCGGACGGTTGACAATAGCCCGGGCGATGGCTACCCGCTGCTGCTGTCCTCCTGATAGTTGATTAGGTTTATTTTGAAGCCGACTTTGCAGGCCTACTTTCGTTAAAGCGTCTACGCCGCGTTCGCGTCTTTCGGCTGCGGGAATGCCTGCATAAACCATCGGTAACATGACATTTTCTAAGGCTGTTAATTGAGCTAGCAGGTGAAATTGTTGGAAAACAAAACCTAATTTTAAATTGCGAATTCCGGCTAATTCTGCTTCGGGCATTTGGGCGACATCTACGCCGTCTAGGTAGTAACTGCCGCTCGTAGGTCGATCGAGACAACCGATAATATTCATGGCTGTAGATTTGCCAGAACCCGATGCGCCCATAATCGAGCAATATTCTCCTTGCGTGACTGTCAAACTTACGCCGTTTAGGGCGCGCACTTCTAGGTCGCCGATGCCGTACACTTTTGTTACGTCTTGCAGGCCGACGATGACGGGTTTTGAGGTGTCTTGGAGGTGGAGGTCTTGGTGGGTCTGGGTTTGTAGTTCAGGCATTTGTTTTTATGTGCGATCGACACAATGTACTACTAAGTTAACACTTCTGAGAGGTTTTGGTGGGTGGAAGGGCGATCGTTTGGACGCTTATAGGACTTACGCACGCGCGGGTCGGAAACCGGGTTTTTTCGCGAAAACAATTCGTTATAGCCCGCAAAAACGATAAAAAACCCGGTTTCTTTGGTCTTAATGAATAAGTCCTAGATTAAACAATTTGTCGCTTAAATGCGATCGGGATCGATGTTTAATTCGCGTAGTTTTGCTGCTAAACGTTCTATTCTCTGAGATACTTGTTCGGCTTTTTGAGCTGATTGTTCAGCTTTTTGAGATGCTTGTTCGTATATTTGATCTGCTTGTTTTCTGCGCTGACGGTTTAATTCTATCTTTTCCATCAATTCTAAATGGGAAAGAAACTTTTGTCCATTAGGTTTATAAACTTCTAACCCATCTTCGCCCAACTCAAATCGAATTCCCAATCTCGGACTTACCCATCCCCGCATCTGCTCGATTACTTCTAAATTTCCTTCCATTCTTTGCCAACCGCTCAATTTTTTTTCATCTTCATCTAGCTCATAAACGTAATATTCTTCAACTCCATAGCGATTATAAAATGAAAATTTCTCGTCCATTTTTGTTTGAGTGTCTTTGTAAGAGCGAATCTCAAACACGAATTGAGGAGCAATATTATCTTCGCGAAATTGTAGATAGGAAAGTCTGTCACCTTTGGGTCTGCCAAAGATTACCATTGTATCCGGTGCTTGAAAGATGTCATTTCTTCCCTCAACCGGATACCACAGTAAATCTGCTGCTACAAATACGTTTGGATCTTTTTTAAACAGCGACTCGCAACCCTCTTGAATTTTGACCATTAAATCAAATTGAGTCGTACTATCTGCCATTGGTTGGCCGTCGCTGGATGGATAAATAATTTGTTCGGTCGTGACTTGCATAGTGGTTGTCTCCGAAAACTATCCGATCTTAATTATACTATTATTGGGTGATGTTTCTTGATTTACTGGGTCATCCGTTGTTGCGCGGCTGGTGACGGATATGCACCAAAGTCTATGAAGATTTGTCGCTCTCTAATCCGCTCATTGTGATTAAATTCTAGAATTCGTGCTGTTACTTCTCCAATATCTGTTTGTGGTTGAATCGCAGCTTTGTCTAAGCGAAAATGTTCTCCCCAAAAATCTCTACGCGGGTTAAAAAAACGCACCAATTCTCCAGTGCGCCAAACAATTGATCCTAAATCTGTTCCTTTCTGGAGGTTGCAGAAAACACAAGCATAGGCGAGGTTATCGGCTGTTGTTTCTCCACCATGTTTGACGCTGATGATGTGGTCAACTTGACAGCCTGATGCTCTGTCTGTCTCTGCAATGAGGCAGTATTCGCAAATGCGATCGGCACGGAGAGCAACTAAACGCCTAAGTTCGGCATTAATGTAAGGACGAGGCATAAAAAACTTACTCTTTGACGACGTGTTTGTGAGCGACTGCTTTGATAAGAGTTATCAGATGTTCTAGGATTAGATAGTTGTCTAATTCGGTTTTTTCATCGGTGGTTAAACCTTCGTTATTGTGTGCATAAATTAGGTCGGCGATATGCTCTTTTGCTTCTTCGGATAGTTGAAAGTTGAGAATGCTTTCGGGAGTAGCGCCAGCAGCAAAAAACTCAACTATTTCTGCATAAGCTTGGGGGATCTTAGTGGCTACAGTCATAACTTGTTTCTCCTTTTTTTGTTTATATCACAGCTTGTCTAGTTTTGCCAATTGTATCTCGGCAAACTTGCGGACTTTTTCATCTGGATCGTTGACAAATCGATCGCGAAGTATTTCTAATGTTTTTGGGTCATCTTTCCACCCCCGTGGTAATTCTTGGACTGCTGTATATCGCACAGTCCAATCATCATCATATTGAGCGCATTGTTTAAGGATAGGTAAGATTTCATGATCATCTTTCCACCCACGTACTAATTCTAAAAATGCGGCAATTCGTACATTTGAATCATTATCATATTGAGCGCATTTTTTGAGAATAGGTAAGATTTCATGGTCATCTTTCCACCCACGTGCTAATTTTTGGACTGCTACTTCTCGGACATCCGAATCATCATCATATTGAGCGCGTTGTTTGAGAATATCTAAGATTTCCTGGTCATCTTGCCACTCCCGTGCTAATTCTTGAATTGCTGCTTCTCTCACATTTGAATCCTCACCATATTGAGCTAGTTGTTTAATAATAGGTAATGTTTCGCAGTCATCTTTCCACCATCTCACTAATTCTTTGACTGCTGCACTTTGCACAACGCAACCACCGCGAAATTTAGCTACTTGTTTGATGATAGGTAATGTCTCAGGATCATCTTTCCATCCGTATGCTAGTTCTTGGACTGCTAAACGCCGCACAAGGTAATCATCATTATCAGATTGAGCTATTTGTTTGAGAGTGGGTAAAGTTTCTGAGTCATTTTTCCAGCCACGTACTAATTCTTGGACTGCTGCTTGTCGCACGGCCCAATTGTCATCTTGAGATTGAGCCATTTGTTTGAGGAAAGGTAAGATTTCGGAATCATCTTTCCATCCCCATGCTAATGCTTGGATTGCGGCATATCGTACACCCCAATTTTCACCATCAGATTGAGCCAGTTGTTTGAGCCAAAGTAAGGTTTTAGGGTCATCTTTCCAAGTCAAGGCGATCGCACTTACTGCTTGAGTATGAATTTCCCTAATTAGTTCAATTTCTTTGCCATTTACATGAAAACCTATGCTATGCTCGCTGAGAGGGCACTTCGTTAACTCTTTTAAACGTTCAAGAAATTCACTATCAATCCCAGCAATAATTTTTCTATTTCTCACCTCGTTCAAACACTTTGCAGCCAAAAACAGGCTCTGACAATTTTCAAATTCCTCAGACTGTTCAATCAAAAACTCAATCAATTTCCCTGTAAACCGTCCATCAATCAATCCTGCAATCAAGCACAAAACTTCCTGCCAAGATTCATCATGCCAATGCGGGCCAAAAACCTCTGTTTTCAACTCATCTAAAGAAAGTTCTCGCGTCTTCTCAAATCTCTCTACCACTTGCGACGCACAGAAATATTCCAAGAAAGTTCGATGTATAAACCCGTAAGTATCCGCACCCAAAAAACATAAAATAAAGTTGCGCGTTCGCAGTTGATGAATGATTAACTTCGCCCGGTTTCTCGGTTGGTCAAAATCTTTATTCTTCAGATATGCTGTCAGAATATCCTCCAAATCTTCCGCACTAATAATATTGCCAGACAACCCTTCAGGTGCTGCCTGCATTTTCCAAGCAACTCGCCGCAACATTTCTTGCTTATCTTTAGCATCGATCGTTTTTGGATCGAGCCTGCTATCCTCTACTAAAGACCTTTCCACATCCCATTGATAGAGCAATACCCGCGAAGCTTGATTGTAAAGTTCTGCCCTGTCTCTCGGCAATTCTTGACTGCGATTCAAAATCGCCATAATCGTTAACAATAACGGATTTCCCGCTAAATCTTGAATCGTTGATGAATACTCTAGCGCTCTTTTCATCCGATCGCAAATTCGCACTTTTTCCCTAGCATCCGTAAAAGTCAACTCATGCCAGCGGTGCACAAAATCCTGAATCTGTGCCGGATTCAAGTCTTGGAGAATAAAGTGATGAAACTCCGCATCTTGCAACCGTTGAGGTTTGTAACCAATAATCCGAGACGTGACAATCA
The DNA here is from genome assembly GCF_036706065.1 of Microcoleus sp. A2-C3. Classification (NCBI taxonomy): domain Bacteria; kingdom Bacillati; phylum Cyanobacteriota; class Cyanophyceae; order Oscillatoriales; family Microcoleaceae; genus Microcoleus; species Microcoleus sp. A2-C3. The sequence goes on from NZ_JAUBVX010000014.1 coordinate 4,731, forward strand.
CTCGCACGCGCGGATACTGATTGGTAAATCGATGAATCGCCGTAATTACATCTTCTCGTTTCCCGGAATCGAAAATTTCATCTAACCCGTCGAACATCACCACAGCGTCGCCAGCTTTAAGCTTTTCCTGCAATTGATGCTGATTTAAGTCACAAATAAAACCGGAATTTTTATGGCAAAATTCCAGAAAATTCTGGCAATGTCCTAATTCCACGTTGCGAATGTAAATCCGCAATTCTATTAGCAGCGGAATCGGGAGAGATGTTACGCTATTTAAAGGCGATCGCGCCCAGGTTAATGCTAAATATTGTAACAGAGTAGATTTGCCCGAACCCGGATCGCCTAAAATCACAATGTAGGGATAATTTGACTTGTCATTGATCACATCTAACACCGAGACGATTGGCTGAGATAAATAACCGTGTCGATATTTCTCTAAATTTTCAAGTTCGATCGCGTCTAATCGATCGCAATCTTGCAACCGCCGTTGATGTTCCTTGGGAATTTCGTAAGCTTGTGGCAGAAATGACTCGTAAATTAAGCGCACATCTTGCACAATAAAAATTTGCCAAACTTTCAGCTTTTCTCGATAATCGTAGGTATTGCTATCGACGCTGCTTAAATCCAGATTGCTGTAACGTTCGCACAAAGCCTCTTGATATTGCCTCAAGTCAAAATCGGGGATAATCCCAGCTATCTCTTGAGTATTTTTCTGAATGCTATCCAGATTTTGAGCATTCAAGATATCCCGCAAATCTTTTGAGTCAAAGAGAATTTCTTGAACTTCGGCGAGATACTGATTGGCGATAATTTGCCACTTAAATCTGGCGGGTAAAGCAGCTAAATCTAGTTGAGTCCAGGTTGTTTCGAGAATTTCTGCATCGAGGGATTCGCGATCGCTCTCAAAGCCCTTACCCAAAATTTCCTTAACTGACTTGTTGCTGATAAACTTTTTAACATCTTTAATATACAGCTTAATCTGTTCTGGGGAAAGTCCGCTGATTTTCAACTGCTGTTGCACTAACTCCAAAAACTTTTTCAGCGCTTTGCCCGTAGCGATTTGTCGCGGGTCTTTTTCGCCAAATATGACGTTTTTTAGGGAATCTTTAAAAAAATCTTTAGCAAAATCCTTCGCGCCGTCTTTGACTAATTCTTCTAAGATGGGTTTGACGATAATGCCTGCTGCTTCCGTTGCTCCCCAGAGTACCAGCCACTCGATCATAAAGCTAGCCTAAAAATAAATTTATGTTTATAATATAGCAATTATCAATGATTTGTGAAGCTCAAAAAACTTTAGGGTAATTCCAGTGCGATTGTTGTCAACCAAAATGTTAAACTCGCAGTCGGTTCTGCGTTTAACCCACAGTCCGGCAGGGGTTTAAACCCCTGCCTCATAGCGAAAGTCCTCTCAAGAGGACTGAAGAACTTATCAGTCCTATCCAAACGTCCTTTAATAAAACTAAAGAATTCATCCTTCCCTCATTAGTCCTCGACCGAGGACTTTGGCTATTAGACAGGGGTTTAAACCCCTGGCGGTCTTTTCGGTTAAAGCAATTACCAATTTTCTCAATTCCCTCATCGGCGGCCGCCCAAAAATAGTTACATTTTTATATGTTTTTTGGCGATTGCTTGTGCTATACTCTAATAATGGGAGTGTGAGCGATTTTAAAATTAACGCACAGATTTCTATTATTTAATAATACCATGTCAAACGGAAGAAGTAAAGTAGTTGACCCCAAAAAAAACAAAAAAATTTTGAGATATCATTAAGAAAAGTAAAGCGTAAAATTGGTAAAATAGAGATAGGAAACTAACGAGAATTATGACATACGACTACGACTTGTTTGTGATAGGTGCGGGCTCCGGCGGATTGGCTAGTTCCAAGCGGGCGGCATCCTACGGGGCGAAGGTGGCGATCGCCGAAAATGACTTGGTAGGCGGCACCTGCGTAATTCGCGGCTGTGTCCCCAAAAAACTGATGGTTTACGCCTCTACATTTTCGCACCTGTACGAAGATGCGATCGGCTACGGTTGGAGTCCAGTAGAAAGCAGTTTCGATTGGGAAAAACTCGTCACCAGCGTAGACACAGAAGTGCGGCGGCTGAGCAAACTGCACATCAGCTTTCTTGAAAAAGCCGGAGTGGAATTAATCTCAGGATACGCCAAATTTATCGATGCCCACACCGTCGAAGTTGGTGATAAAAAATACACCGCCGCTAAAATCTTAATTGCAGTCGGTGGCGAAGCTCACAGAGTCGATATTCCTGGTATCGAACACGCGATTACTTCCCGCGAAATCTTCTTGATAAAAGAGCAGCCGAAACGGTTGGCAATTTGGGGAGGAGGTTACATCGGCGTTGAATTTGCCTGCATTATGAACGGTTTGGGAAGTCAAGTAACTCAAATCATCCGACGTGATTTAATTTTGAACGACTTTGATGGAGAACTTCGCACTAACGTGCAGGAAGGAATGGTTAAGCACGGGATTAATTTTGTGACGGGAAGCTCGATCGCCAAAATTGAAAAAACCCCGGAAGGCTTAAAATTAACTTTGTCGGGAGAATCCGAAGAAACCTTGACAGTTGATGCACTTTTGTGCGCTACTGGACGATCGCCCAACTTGGAAAAATTGGGTTTGGAAAATGCGGGAGTTGAAACCGAGAAAGGTGCGATCGTAGTTACTAAAGACAGCCGCACCAGTCAACCGCACATTTTTGCCGTCGGAGATTGCACCAATCGGATTAATTTAACGCCAATTGCGATCGCCGAAGGACGCGCTTTTGCTGATACGGAATTTGGCAACAATCCGAGAGCAATCAGTCACGAAAATGTGGCATCAGCGGTATTTTCCCAGCCGGAAGCTGCTACAGTCGGCTTAAGCGAAGAGCAAGCAAAAGCTAAATTTGGCGACTCTATTAAGTGCTACACAGCCAAGTTTCGACCAATGTTTCACTCTTTGACAGGTGCAGATGAGAAGACTTTTGTCAAGTTAATTGTTGAGACTAATACCGATCGCGTTTTGGGCGTACACATGGTGGGGAAAGACGCGGGCGAGATTATTCAAGGAATGGCGATCGCCGTTAATATGGGAGCGACGAAGAAAGATTTCGACGTGACTATTGGCATTCACCCATCGACTGCTGAAGAGTTTGTGACTCTGCGGTAAAGAAAAGACGGCGGTTGAAACCGCGTCTACACAAACAATGTCCGCCGACGCGGACTGAAGACGATCTTCAACCCGCGCACCATCCGGGTTTTGTCTGTATAGGCGCGGTTTCAACCGTACGTCCGATCTACCTGTCTGATCTACCTGCCACCTCATTAAAAAAGAATTTTAAATAATTTGAACCTTTTTCGAGATCGTCCTGTCTAAACACTTCAGATAACGAACAGGTGAGGGATACTTCACAGGTGTTAGGTGTGTCAGCCAATGTTTTAACCGATGACTGTTCCGACTCCGACTTAGTTGATAAATGCTTAAAGGGCGATCGTACTTCCTTTCGCTATCTTTACCAACGCTACCAACACAAAGTCAGGTCAACCCTTTACCAACTTTGTGGGCCGTCACTGCTAGACGATTTAGCACAAGAAGTATTCCTGCGGGTTTGGAAAGGATTACCCAAACTCAAGCAACAGGAAAATTTTGCTACTTGGCTTTATCGAATTACATGGAATGTGGCTTCCGACCAAAGACAAGCATTTGCTAAACAGCATTCTTTTGACTCCAAGCTCAAAAATCAAGAAACAATGGATCGAGTTATTGTTAACAATCACACATCCGACTTGATGCAGTTACACTATCAAGATTTAGTGCAGCAGGGACTGGATCAATTGAGCTTTGAACACCGCAGCGTTTTGGTGTTGCACGACCTAGAAGATATCCCGCAAAAAGAAGTATCCCAAATTTTGGGACTGCCATCAGGGACTGTCAAATCTCGCGTGTTTTATGCCAGAAATGCTATGCGGCAATTTTTGCAAAAACAGGGAGTTCACGAACTATGAAGGACGGAAATAGTGACGACAAATTAGTTAATTTTTTAAAGCAATATCGCCCAGATGTTCCGGAATCTGCCCCAGATTTTGAGCTAAAACTTTTAGCAGCCATAGACAGGAATGAGGCGACGGTAGAGTCAAATCATCTAGGAGAAGCGCGAGCGAGCGAGACTACTAAAAAGTCAAAAATCCTCCGTTTTCCCAAATGGGCTTTTCCTACTGCGATCGCTGCAAGTCTGCTAGTTTTTGGATCGGGTTATCGCGTCTTAGTTACCGCACAACATCAGAAGGATGAGGCAGCACACCTAGAAGCATTTCTGGTCAATAACTGGGAGGCTGTATTGAAGGAGCCTTCAGCGGACAACTTGCTGGAACGCTCGCCAACTGACTTGTTTAATTACGCTGTCACCCCTGACAGCGAACAGCCAACAAATAACTAATCTCAAAGAGGTAATTTTCATGTCTATTCGCCGAATTTCTGCCCTAGCAGTTTTAATGTTAACCCTCGGCACTACAGCCGCTGCGACAGCCGTTTCTGCCCCCGCCAAAGCAGAAACAATTGCCCAAAACCAGCCTCCCAATCGACCCGCTGGCAAGAAAGGCGGGCTGTTCGAGCAACTCAATTTAAGCGCTGACCAAAAGCAGAAAATGCAGGCTGTGCGCGATCGCTACAAAGACCAAGTTTCCCAGCGAATGCAAGCCGTCCGCCAAGCCAGACAAGAATTGGAAACAATGATGTCTAGTGCGACATCAAATGCCAGCCAAATGCGCGATAAAAACCGTCAAATCATGGGATTGAGACAGCAGTTAGAAGAAGCGCAATTTGAAAGTATGCTAGGAATGCGAGAAGTGCTCACCCCCGAACAGCGCAGCCAACTATCTCAAATGATGCAGCAGCGCAGGGAAGCTGCTAAAACCCGGAGGCAAAACAGCCAAAAACCGCAGTAAAATACAAGTAATTTTGAGTTAATCCTAGGGTGTGCATTGCACACCTTAATAATCCTCCTGTACGCACTGGACACCTTACTAATTTAAGTTAATTGTAGGGTGGGCACTGCACACAGGAGGATTGGCTGTAAGCAGCTAGAGATCAATAGGACTTAGGCGAAAAGTGGTTTGACGCGCTAGCTATAGCGACCGGTGCGCGGTGCACACCCTACAAAAGAATTGCGTACCTTACTAATTTAAGTTAAAATAATTAGTTGGTAAATTTCATAAAATTTTCTGGATGAATCTACAAAACGATTCAACTTACATTTATTTACACGGATTTGCTTCAAGTCCAGATTCAGCTAAGGCTAAATATTTCCGATCGCACTTTTCTTCCCTAGGAATCGATCTCAAAACTCCCGATCTCAATCAAAACGATTTTTCCAGCCTCACCCTCACCCGCCAATTAAACCAAATAGAAACAGAATTTTGGCAAACCCAATCCTCCCCATCTCCGGCAGAAAATGTAAATAATCCAGGGGGAGTTACAATCATTGGGTCAAGTTTTGGCGGCTTGACAGCGGCTTGGTTGGCCCAGCGACAATTATCGGTAAAACGAATAGTTTTGTTAGCGCCGGCTTTTCAATTTCTCTCTCACTGGCTGCCGCTGTTGGGACAGCAAAAGTTAGAAAAGTGGCAGTCCGAGGAGTATTTACCAGTTTATCATTATGGCGAACAGCGTTATCTGCCGCTGAATTATCAGTTTGTGGCAGATATGGCTCAATACCCTGAAGAAAAATTAATGCGGTCAGTCCCTACGTTAATTCTTCACGGCAAGCATGATACAATCATACCGATTCAAGCTAGCAGAAGTTTTGCCGCTGACCGTCCCTGGGTGCAATTAATCGAATTAGAAGACGATCATTCTTTGGGAAATGTCCTAGGGGAAATTTGGGAAGCGATGCAAAAGTTTTGCCAATTCAAAAATTAAAATTTGACCAACTTGCAAGTCTCAACAATCAAATGACTGAACAAGATTCATCGACTCGCACCTTAGCCGTTGACATTGGCGGAAGCGGCATCAAAGTTATGGTTTTGGACGCTGAAGGTGAACCTCTGACGGAACGCAGCCGTTTAGAAACGCCTCAACCGCCGAAACCGGAACCGGTACTAGAGGCGATCGCCTCTTTAGCCAGCGCACAAGGCGAATTTGACCGAGTATCCCTGGGTTTTCCCGGCGTTGTGCGTCACGGTGTCATCAAAACCGCAGTAAATTTAGATCCGTCTTGGATAGATTTTGACCTAGCAACTACCCTCAAAGATCGCTTGGGAAAACCTGTGCGAGTGGCGAATGATGCCGATATTCAAGGATTGGGATCGATCGCTGGGACGGGCGTAGAATTAGTAATTACCCTCGGCACCGGTTTCGGTTCTTCCTTATTTGTCGATGGTATTTTGGTGCCAAATCTAGAATTAGGACATCACCCGTTTCGCAAAGGGGAAACTTACGAACAGCAATTAGGGCGATCGGCATTAGATGCAATCGGCGCGAAAAGATGGAATCGCCGTCTGGAAAAAGCCCTCGTGTCTTTGCAAAATCTCTTTAATTACGATCGCCTTTACATCGGCGGTGGCAATACAAAAAAGATTGTTGTACAGTTACCATCACTGGTTAACATAGTGCCGAATGTGAGCGGTTTGTTGGGCGGCATCGCTTTGTGGCGCGATTAACATAGTCATTAGTCATTGGTCATTAGTCATTGGTCATTAGTCATTAGTCATTAGTCATTAGTCATTAGTCATTAGTCATCAGTTATTTATAGCGGTTCTCGAAAAAGTGAGGTATGCCCTATGCCCTATGCCCTATGCCGTTCGCGTACCTCATCTTTCTGAAAAAGGCTATATTTATTTGTGAGAATGAAGAGTTTACCAACTAGATATTAGAGACTAATGACTAATAACCCTAATAGTGTCAAACTAAATTGTAATTAGACAATCTACAATCTCCAACATAAAATCATACTATGCTGCCTTTTATCCGCCAAGACTTAGCCCAACTTGCCGCCTACACTCCCCATCCGGGCGGCGCGTCAGGAGAATCAGCCCACTCGGAAACTGTACTCGATCGCCTAGACACCAACGAATGCCCCTATGATTTGCCAGAGGAATTAAAACAAAAGCTAGCTTGGACTTACCAGCAGTTAATTGAGACAAATCGCTATCCCGACGGAGGCCATGCAGCACTCAAACAGGCGATCGCCCAATACGTCAACGAATCATCTCAAAATATCTGCCCAGAGGGCGTTACACAGCCAAAAACCGCCATTACAGCCGACAATATTTCTGTCGGCAACGGTTCCGACGAACTAATTCGATCGCTCTTAATTGCAACCTGTCTGGGTGGCCAAGGCTCAATTTTAGTTGCCAATCCCACCTTTTCGATGTATGGAATTATCGCCCAAACCCTCGGCATTCCCGTTGTCAGTGTTGCGCGACAAGAGGATAATTTTGAAATTGATATTGAGGCGGCTAAAAGGGCGATCCTCTCCGAGGGCTGCGCTAACGCCCAAAATCAAAATCCTCCCGTGCGCGCCGTCTTTGTCGTCCATCCCAATTCCCCCACAGCCAATGCTTTAACAACCAATGAAATAGAATGGTTGTCAAGTTTGCCCGAAGATATTTTAGTAGTAATTGACGAAGCTTATTTTGAATTCAGCCAAAATACCTTAGCAGACAGATTGCACCAACACCCGAATTGGATAATTTTGCGAACATTTTCCAAAGCATTTAGACTAGCATCAATGAGAGTCGGATATGCGATCGCCCATCCCGAACTCACAGCCACCTTAGAAAAAATCCGCCTCCCCTACAACCTTCCCACTTTCTCGCAAACCGCGGCCGAGTTTGCCCTAGCGCAGCGGCAGTTATTGCTAGCAGTAATTCCCGAAATCATTGCAGAAAGAGCCAAATTAATTGCAGCCCTAACTCAGTATCAAAAATTGCAAGTTTGGCCAAGTGCGGCGAACTTCGTTTATCTGCGGGTGAAATCGGTTGAGGGCGAATCGGCAGAAAAGGCACACCAACAAATCATGCAGCAGCTAAAAGCTAGAGGTACTTTGATTCGGCACACAGGCGGAGGTTTGCGAATTACGGTAGGGAGTCCAGATGAAAATCAGCGAACTTGCGATCGCATTGCAGAAATTTTTGACAACTCATAATATTCGGTATCCAGTTTTTGCTTAACACAAAAATAACTTTGGAGAAGATATATATGCTTAAAGGAAAGGTTTTACGGGTTGCTCGTCCAACTGATTGCCTTGATCAAGTTGTTCATTTCTACACAGAGGGTTTAGGGCTGCAAATCCTCGATAGTTTTGAAAACCATGAAGGTTTTGACGGAGTAATGGTTGGGATGCCAGGAGAAAGCCACCACCTTGAATTCATCCATCAACGGGGACATATTGTAGGTGGCGCTCCAACTCAAGACAATATTATTGTCTTTTACCTTCCTAACCAACAAGAATGGCAGCAGGCTGTTGAGCGAATGAAAGCAATTGGATTTGAGCCTGTAAACTCATACAATCCCTACTGGGACAAAAATGGAGTGACTTTTGAAGACCCAGATGGCTATCGAGTCGTTTTGCAAAATGCCGAGTGGAGCTTGTAGCAGCGCGCCGCATAAGGTATCTACACCAATTTATAACTCATCATTTCCTTGTCGCGCCGCCCGAATGGTTTGGGGAAATACGCCTACTAAAAGTGCCAAAGCTTCATCGGGAATTTGTGCCACTGTTTCCCCATCAAAATATTGTTCAAACTGAGTCAAAAGCATTTGTGCGCGTTCCAAAGCTACAGGCTTTCGCGTTAACTGTTCCGTTAACCGCACCCAATGCCACCGAATTTCAAAAGCTTTCTGTTTTTCTTCGGGAGATTGAGGACAAACCAAACAAAAATCGCCCACCGGAATCGCCCGCACAGAGTCAACATCAAAAGCACCGCCAACCGCAGCCCCCGGCCCGGCAAACTCTGCGTGAAAGCGTTTAATCAAAATTAGACCGTTCCGGCGACGGCTATCTACCATCAACAGCTTGCCGCTGTTGATTTCTGCGAGAATGTCAGAGGAGTGGGGGTGTTCATTCAAATCTGTGCCAAGGTTTCGATGTCCCAAGTCCGGGTCAGCAGAAAGGTGGGCTCGGACAATACCGCTAGAGTTAAAATCAGAACTGGATGAAATCTCAAATCTGCGATACTCCAGCGATCGATCGCGATTATTCATTTAAACTTACACACAATATTGTCACAAGGTGGTAGCTTGAGCGCGATCGAATATCAAATGCAGGTAGAACAAGTAGTAGACACCCTGAAAGCGGATCTCCCGACGCTGTTTGAGAAAGACATCTCCTACGACATCTACACAAAAGCCATCTATTTTCAAGATCCAGTCAACAAATTTAAAGGAAAAATCAACTACCGCATTATCTTTTGGACTTTGCGATTTCACGGCCAGCTATTTTTTAACGAGATTTACTTCGACCTCCACGACGTAAGCCAGACAGCCCCTGATACTATTGTGGCAAATTGGACTGTGCACGGGACACTGCGCGTACCCTGGAAAGCTCAGATTTTCTTTAACGGCTACTCTACCTACAAAATGGATGAGTACGGCTTAATTTACCAACATATCGACACTTGGGACAGAAATCCCGGAGAAATTTTAAAGCAGTTTTTCCGTAAGGGCAGCGTTGTCTTCAAATAGTAGCAGGGGACTGCACATAAACCGTAGGATTTTCCATCGTAAACACAATACCGTGGACTGCAAGAGATTTAGCAATTTCAGCACTTGCTAACTCTAGTAGGCGTTTACGCACCTCGATCGCATTATCCTGAGAGCCTAAAATTGCCAAACTCACCCTTAATCTTTTTCCCGATCCATCGGCGAGAGCAATATTTGTGCTGTTAGGATCGATTCCTGATAAAAAAGCAATTTTTTCCATGATAGCTTGCTGCACTAGGGCATATTCTCGTTCTCCTAAAGCACTTGCAAAGTCCATATACAGTAACACCATAATTTTTTTGGCAAGAGTAACGTTTTCAATTTCTACACTGACTAAGATAGAGTTGGGCATCACAATAATTGTACCCGTACCGAGGGAACGAATTTTTGTCGATCGCAAGCCAATACTTTCTACTTTCCCCAAATCTCCAGCGGGTAGACGGATATAGTCACCAGTAACAAAAGGGCGATCTAAATACAATACTAAAGTAGCAATGAGTTGTTCAAGAATTTTTTGGGCAGCAAAGGCGACGGCTAAACCAACTAACCCCAAACTAGCAACCAAACCAATCAAGTCAAAGTTTACGCTGCGGGCAAATGCCACCAGTGCTACAATAAAGATAAAGACATTAAACACAGTCTCAAATACTAAAATTGCATCATCGCTACTGGGATTAAATTTCCCCCCAAACTTCAATCCATAGGTACGCAGGTAGCGGCTAGTAAGTTTTGTGGATAACCAATACAAACAGCCAACTACAAATAAATTAGCAATCGGTTTGAGCAGCCCATACACAACTGGTACTAATGTTTCCAGTAAGTTCAGAGACCAACTGATACAAATACAGAGGACTGAAAATTGCACAAGGCGATCGCTCGGTTGAACAATTTCCAGATAAATATTTTCTGCTGATTGGATATCTAGCTTTTTGATGGCAAATCTCAGTAAGGCTGGAGCGTATTGACTAAATACAAAAGACCCTCCTAATGCTCCTAAAAATATCAGCCACTGGGGCTGAGAAAATGGGGAAACAATCTGATAACGAATACTTCGCAATACCGGGAACCATTCCGAACTCACTAGGACGATCGCTAACCAGGCCAAACCAAAAAAAACCTTTGTAAAAATACCAGTTTCCCACTTAGCTATTTTGGCGACAATTACCAACAAAAAGCGCAATATTATAATAATTCCTATGCCAATTAAAATCCATAAACTTCGCTGTAAAATGTATTGTGAAGTTCGTTCTTTTTTAGCCTTAGCGACCGCCTTTTCTAGAATATTTTCCCATTCCTTAGCTTGTTGAGACAAAGAAAAGTTTGGTAAAACATCGTTGGCTGTAACTGTCAACAGGTAATTCTTGTTTAAAGAAATTGAGGTAGCGCTTGTATTAGGATCGTTACGCACATCGAAATTTATGACTTTCTCATTAGAGATCGCATCAGCCAGTAAATTATTGGCAAATTCGGTACGATCTAATGCTGAAAACCGATCGACAGGTTGCAAATAAAATAGCGGAATGCCATCAACTACTACAGGAGAATGAGGGCCGTCAGCACTTAGAGAAAAACTCATCGGAAAAGTCGCCAAAAACAAAGCCATTACAAATAAGAAGATTAGCTTCATTGGTCGCTTAAATAGGAATTGGAGCATCCACATAAATCGTTGGTTGGTTAATGGTAAAAGAAATATGATGTTTTTGGAGTTGTTTGGTGATTTGTTGGGTAGTTAGATCCAGCAATTGCCGCCTCAAGTCCATAGATAATTCATTAGAACCCAAAATGAAAAAAGAAATTTGGGCTTGGTTGTTACTGAAAGAAACCTCCGTGCTGCGCCAGTCTAAACCAAAAATGTCCATCGTGCTCTCCATCACGGTTTGGCGGATTAGTGCTTGCTCCTGAGCAGATACCTGTTCGGGAAACTCTAGCATCATAATCGACATGACTTTCTTGGCGCTTGTATAGTTCTCTATGGTAACTTCTGTCAGGTAATTATTAGGAATAACTGTGAGAGTACCTTTACCAGAGGTACGAATTTTTGTTGACCTTAAACCAATACTTTCTACTCGTCCAAAAGTGCCTTGTTTGCCCATAGGCCCGTCGGATAAACCAATATAGTCTCCAACTTGAAAAGGGCGATCGAGAGTTAATACAATTCCTCCTAAAAATTGTTCTAAAGTCTTCTGAGCAGCAAAGGCAATAGCAACACCTCCAATCCCCAAGCTAGCAAGTATGCCTCCAACATTGATATTATGGCTAATGCAAAAGACTAAAATTATTATTACAGCGATCGCAAAATCTCCCAGATAGCGAATTAAAAAGATAGACTCGCCTCTTACTTTAGGGTTGGAGTCAAAGGTTGCGCCTAAAATTGTGCTATTAAAAACTTCTCGAAATAAACTTGACACTAGCCAACCGGCAGAGAAAGTGATGCCGGCACTAAAACAAAACTCCATCAATTTTAGCCATTGAGTGTGAGGGATTACAACTAACATGACTTCCATCGCCGACAGAGTTAATAATATTAAAATTAGGTTTCTAGATGCAAGCAATACACCAATATAAGTTTTTGTCAATAAGCTTGGGGCAAACCAAGCTAATATTAATCTCAAGGTTGGGATCGCTATCATTCCAGCTAATCCCCCAATCCCTCCGGCTAGAAAAATCAGGATAACTTGCAAAAAGCGATCGCCATTATTTAAAGGCAGTTGTGCGAACATAAATAGCGCATTAATTGTTGTTGTCATGGTCAAACTAACTGTATTATAATAAATAGTTGACAGTTGACAGTTGACAGTTGCTATTAGTGCGAGCTTAAAATCTCGCGAATCTAGTCATTAGTCATTAGTCATTAGGAAGAAAAAAGAAGCAAGAAGGAATAATTTAGTTTAAGTTATTTAGGGGCAACTGAGTTATTTTCCGACTTGAGTAAAGTGTTTCGTAAGGTTGCCTCTAGTTGCGGTGATAAAGTCAAAGGGATGCTCCCAGAGCGGAGGTGCAGATCTCGTTGAGGAAACGGAATTTCGATTTCACGCTCTCGAAACAGTTCTTCAATACGGAACAATAAATCACTTTTGACGCGATACTGTACCATTGGTTCAGCAATCCACACCCGGAGTTCAAAATTAAAGGAACTCTCACCAAAACCCAAGAAACAAACAATCGGTTCTGGAGTATTCAATACATCAGAATGCCCCTTCGGAGCTTTGAGCAGCGCTGCCTTAACTTCACTGATATCACAGCCGTAGGCAACATTAACCGGAATTCTGATCCGCGAAACAGCATTCTCGTAGTTCCAGTTAGTTACCTCATCCTCTAAGAAACGGGAATTTGGCAAAATAATGGAAACTTGATCGAGGTTGCGAAGCACTGTACTGCGAGCGCCAATTCGGACAACAGTGCCTTCAATTTTACCTACACTCACAAAATCGCCTACCCGAATCGGACGTTCAAACAGCAAAATCAGACCGCTACCAAAGTTTTTAGCGATGTCCTGCAACCCAAAACCGATACCAACTCCCAACGCACTAAAGATTATTGTTAGAGAACTCAAATCGATTCCCCATACTTGCACCAAAACGATCGTTCCCAGAACAATCAGCAAGTATTTGGAAATCACAGCAACAGCTTCTTGACTCCCTCGACTGATGCGGGTGACTTGCAAAATTCGCAGTTTAAAGAAATTTGAAATAGTACCGCTCAGGGCGACCCATCCTAGGATGAGAGCAGCTAAAAACAACAGATCAGTGACGGAGTAATTGTTGCGCCCTACAGAGAGCGATCGAGAAATGAAACTGGTTATTAAACCGCTGGTCAGAGTGTAACTCCAACTCCGACTTATTGGAAACAAATTGGTAATGTAAAGGACGGTGGCAATCCAAAGCGCAGTCCTAGCTGCAAGCAAAGTCAAGATCAATAATAAGTTCAAAGATTTGGGGGAGTCAGCAACCGCAGCTTCTGCTGTTGATGGCTCTACAAATCGCTGGATAATTGCTTGTTTTACCGATCGCCACAGCCATCCCAATCCTTTGTGAAGGGCGATCGCCAGCACTACAATCGCCATTGTCAGCAGCAGCATATTTTTGATAAATTCGGCGCTTTTTTCTTCTTGAGCTTGCTGCAAAGCTTGACGGAGTTGTTCAGCCCAAAGATTAGCTTGTTCGGTAAGCGTGCGAGTTTCTTGCAGATCCGATTGAGTCACTGTCAGCAAGTATTTGCCATTAACCAGAATGGTGGGGTATTGATTGCGAACTTCTGTTGTGACTTCAACTGTTTCTTGAGATTGCTCAATTTGTTTGAGTCGCAAATTGAGCAAATCGGCACGTTCGACGGCTGTTAATGAGTCAGCATCGCTGACGCTAAAAAGCGGGCGACCATCTACCACAATAGATGTCGCCGTCCGAGCGGCTTGAACGGGCCCGGCTAGCAAAATTAATGTCAGCGCCAAGGCTGTGATGATTCCCAGTATTTGGTAACGAACAGATGAAAATTGCCGAAAATTTAACATATTTTACCGATTTCAATGGACTCCTAATATTCCGCGATGCTACGCTTCTAATACACCTCACCGCAAAGCAAGTTTTTGAACAAGCTGGATGCCCGTTTTACAAGAATCATTGGAGAGATATAAGGGAATTGCAAGAGGTCTATTGATGACAAAGCCCATGAGTGCAACCATCAGAAGGATTAACGGCGCGGCAGTGCTTGAGGAATACCCAGCCAGCGCACTTTTGTACTTGATACTCAGATTACTTTTGCATTATAACGGCTTGAACTGATTCAGTTACCCGTTCAGTTCCCTTAACACTGTTAGGAATGGCAATTAAATAACTTGAGCGATTCGCTAATTACTCCCCTATATTCTCAACTCCCAAAAATAGAGACAGTTCTTGATTTAAGCGACCCGATCGCACAAACTCAGCATAGGTGTCAGCCTCGATCGCCAGCAACTCCGCTCGAATTTGCTCAGCAATAAACGTGCTGAGATCGGGATATTCATCTTGAAGCCGATCGACCTCCGCCTCAATCCTCATGAGCTCCCCCTTAACCAGCGATTCTTGATACTCATAAAACTCCCGATCGACCCCCGGCTGTTCCTCCATCTCAGCCAACCGTTGCAACACCCTACCCAAAGCCGCCCGACGGGCGATCGCCTCCAAATACTCCCCGCGCATCGGCCCATCCCCCAGCAGATCCAGTTTTGCCAGAACAGGCTGAATAGTCAATCCCTGCACCAATAAAGTAAACAACACCGTCCCAAAAACCGTCGCAATCACCACCTCCCGGCCCGGTAAACCTTCAGGTACGCTCAAAGCCAAAGCCACCGACACCGCACCCCGTAGCCCTCCCCACCACAGCACCGTTTGCTCCTGCAGCGGAATGGCGGATGCCGCAAAACGGTTGCTGAGACTCCCCAGTCCGTAAATGGCGATCGCCCGCGTTACAATCACCGCCACAATCGTCACCGCGATCGCATCCAAATTTTCGCCCAAACTCCCAAACCGAATCTGATCCCCAATCAGCAAAAACACAATCGAATTCACAAAAAAAGCTAAAAATTCCCAAAACTCACTCACAATAATCCGAGTGCGAGGATTCATCCCGATGCGAGAACCAAAATTGCCCAAAATTAGCCCCGTCGTGACCACCCCAATCACCCCCGAACCGCCCAAATCCTCCGCAATCAAATAAGTACCATAGGCCGAAACCAACGTCAGAGACTGCTCCACCAAAGGCAAATCGAACCGCTGCGTCAAATAAGAAATCGCAAACCCGATCAGCCCGCCAACCCCCAGCCCAATCCCCACAACCGTTATCAACTCCAGCAAAATCGGCCCCGGCGATAACTTAGCAGTGCCCTGAGCAAAAGCAGCCAGAAATCCAAACGCCACAACCGCCATTCCGTCATTAAACAAACTTTCGCCTTCCATCAAAGTGCTGAGACGCTTCTCAACCCCCAACTCCCGAAACAAAGCCGTCACCGAAACCGGATCGGTAGCTGAAAGGGTAGCCCCAATCATCAGCGCAGTTCCCAAAGAAAGACCGGCAAATTGATTCAAACCAATTGCCACACCCACAATCGAAATCAGCACACCGAAAACAGCATAAAGACAAATAGGAATTAAATCCTGTTTTAAACTCGACCACTTCAAATTCCAAGCAGCTTCAAACAGCAGGGGTGGCAGAAAAATCAACAGAATCAATTCAGGCGAAAGATTCACCAATCGCACATCGACCAAAGCTAGCCCAGCTCCCACAATTACTAGCAGCAGCGTATAGGGAATTCGGCGCAACCAACTAACAATTTGTGGCAGAGTTGCCACACTCAAAGAAACTGAAAGCACCAGTAAAAATTGCTTCAAATTGTCTTCAATTCCCACTTCTTGTAGACTCGTTTCTATCATTTTAAAATTTTCCTATTTGTAATGATCGGATTGCATATAGCAATCCTAAATGATTTTCTGTAGGGACACGGCACTGCCGTGTCCCTACAGATGGGTTTTGGGGAAATCACATTCCGTCTTTTCGACACTGGTGTTAAAAATAGTCAGCGTGTCACTTCTCCTTCAACTGCATCCTGCCCAACAGAAGGTGAGGAATTTTGGGGCGGTTTTTTAAGAACTGTTTTCAACTGGACAATTGGTTGAGTTGCATTTGCAGTTTTAGTAATATAGCGATCGGGCTTAATTTGCCATTTTGTTTGCAAATAATTGCGAACCGCCACCGATCGCCCTTGGGCCGGCGCTCCAGCTTCCGAGGGCGCTTGGCCGGAACTCATTTCAATCTGCAATTTAGGATTTTGCTGTACAGTCTTACCCAGTCGATCGAGCAATTGAACTTGATTTGCCGCAATTTGAGCTTGATTTAACGCAAAAGTAACCGTTCCAGCGATCGGCGCAATCCGATTGAAATTGACCTCCGCTGTAGGGTAATTTAATTGACTGCGGATATCCTCCACTAGCAGCGCTTGTCCGTCGCGATCGAGATCCCGCGGACTAAAGTAAGCAATCTGAATCCTTAACGGCGTCACGGGGCTCGTAATCGCCTGATAACTGATCAATTGAGCCGGGAGAGGCAAAATCAGAGAATTGAGGGCAGACTCCACAGCGGTCAAAAAACTCGATTGCAATTGGGCAACCGTCGGAGGAGGCTCCGGCTTGATTGTTTTTTCAGAAACCTTTGTTGCTAACAGCTCGCTAGAAGCTATAGGAATTTGAATCAGATTCAGAGAAATTGACTCCAACGGCCTCCCGAGCTTCGCTGACAGCAATTGCTTGTATTGCTCTCGTTCCGCTTCCGTGTAAACCTTGCTAGTAACCACCTGAAGTTGAGCAACCAATTTACGCTTTTGTTCTCGAAACGAAAGTTGACTGATGTACGATCGCGCTTTACCATCAGCAAAGTTACCAAAGTTTTTTTGCCAAATGTCTGTAGCGTTATTACGCAGTTGATTTTCTTGCTGCTTGCGAGAAATTTCTTCGCTAAGTTGATTGTAAGATTGATACAGAGGAATCGAAGTCAATGAAATAGTCATCAAAATCAGCAGCAGGCGACTTGGCAAACTACCGATGCGCTTCAATCGTTCCGACGCCGGAATTCGAGCGACCAACGACTGCATCCAAATGCTTTCTCCATTGCTTTCCCGCCACAAACG
Organism: Microcoleus sp. A2-C3; assembly: GCF_036706065.1. Classification (NCBI taxonomy): domain Bacteria; kingdom Bacillati; phylum Cyanobacteriota; class Cyanophyceae; order Oscillatoriales; family Microcoleaceae; genus Microcoleus; species Microcoleus sp. A2-C3. The sequence goes on from NZ_JAUBVX010000014.1 coordinate 22,082, forward strand.
CACCCGCTCGCGCACGGGAAAGCTATCAATGTGCAGAACCAAAAACACCAGCATCGCCATAAACGTAATAGCGACTAAGTTGGTAAAAAACAGCAGCCCTCCCCCTCGCGCCACCGCCAACCCGCTTCCAGGACTCACACTCACCGCCGTTGCAATACCATAACCCACAACACAAAGCGGCGGCATCAGCGCCACTGCGATCGAAACCCCCGGAATAGACGTAACAACCCCCTTAGCCTCCTTGCAAATAGCCACCGCCCCCACAGCCCCAGAAAACAGCGCAATCACTAAATCCAGCAAATTTGGCTGAGTTCTCGCCAGAATTTCGTCGGTCATTTCCTGAAATGGCAAAATCAATACCAACACAACCGCAAAGGAAATAGCTAGCCCGCAGCTCAAAATTAAATTAACAAGAGCCCGTAGCGCCAAAATCGCATCCCCAGCAGCCAAAGCCAGCCCGTTTGCCAAAATACTCCCCATTAAAGGTGAAATCAGCATCGCGCCAATGATGACGGCCGGACTATTCAACACCAGTCCCAGGGTAGCAATCCCAGCAGAAAATAAAACTTGAATCCAATAGCTGGCATCTGTCAGCGTCACCGATTGAGCAATGTCCAAATAGACTTGTTCTTTGCGAAGGGTGCTCACCCCTAAATTCTGAGCAAACCAGCGTCTCAACCGAGAGAACTGCGCTAATATCTTTAGGCGCTGCATTACATATCCTGAGAAACAATAGATATTTTTCAATAACCTAGTTTACTGCATTGATGCCTGTCTTTGTGGTGGGAGCATCAACAAGAGGCAGTTTGTGTAGGTTGGGTTGAGAGGAACTGAGATATTGCACTATTTTCAATAAACTTATAAAAACCGGAAATAAGACCAAATATCTAAGTTTTTATCCTAAATGTTTAATCCTATTTCCAGTTTTTGTTTGTTGTGCAAGATGTCAGGAGGAACGAACCCTACGTTTCACTTTGCCCAACAATCTCATGAATCAGAAATCTTGCACCAATGTCAGAAACCGGGTTTTTTACTTCAATATTTCGTTTTCACTCACAGATTAGGTCAAAAACCCGGTTTCTTTGGTCTCAAATGTGTAAAGCACTAATTAGCTGAACCGATAATTAAACCCGATCGCGCCGGCAGACTCAATTCTAACTGCCGAGTTTCCCCTTCACCTTTCCAAACAAATTCGCCTTTACCGAACAGCAATTTATCGTGAGGAGATTTCAAACTGGGAGTCTCAAAACTCACCTTTACCTCTTGAGTTGCGACATTCACCGCCACAATTATTTCCTCATCCTCCAAAATTCGGGCAAAAACGTAAACCGTGCCTTCAGCAAACAGAATCTTGTAAGTCCCAGTGCGGAGGGCGGCGTATTTGTGGCGCAAAGCTATCAACTGCTTGTGATAGTCTAAAACATCAAGTTCCCAGTGAGCATTTAAGGGAAAACTGCGGCGAGAATCAGGATCTAGAGCACCGGGTAAACCAACTTCATCACCGTAATAAATGCTGGGAGCTCCGGGATAAGTTAACAGCAGCAAAGTCGCAATTTCTACACTAGCTCGATCGTCTCCAGAAATTGACAGCAACCTCGCAGTATCGTGACTGGCCAACAAATTTAGTTGAGTTAGCTGTATTTCCCAGGGATATAATTCCAAAACTTCCTGAATCTTCTCCCCGTACTGCTTGGCAAACAGCGCCGGATAGGGGTAATAAGAGCGACCTTCTAATTGGTTCATATCTACCCGATCGCCCGCTGCAAAAGCAATAGTCGGGGCCGCAAACAGATAATTCATCACTCCGTCAAATTGACTGCCGTCGAGCCATTCTCTGGCATCTTCCCAAACTTCGCCGACAATGTAAGCTTCAGGATTAACCGCTTTCACTCTGTCTCGAAATTCCTGCCAAAATCCCTCTGTTTTAATTTCAAAAGGAACATCCAGCCGCCAGCCGTCAACGCCGAATTTAATCCAATATTCGGCGATTTCCATGATATATTCTCGCACTTCAGGATTGTCGTGATTGAATACAGGTAGCGCTCGATTGCCGTCCCAACCGAGATAATTAGCTGGAAAATTGCCGTCGTAGGCGGATAGCGGCCAGCCTTCAATTTGAAACCAATCGAGCCAAGGAGAATGGGGCCCGTTTTCCAGGATGTCGTGAAAGAAGAAAAAGCCGCGGCTGGCATGGTTGAATACGCCGTCGAGGACGATTTTGATGTCGCGAGCGTGGGCGGCGTCTAGAAGCTCTTTAAATGCTGGATTCCCGCCCAACATTGGATCTACTTGATAGTAGTCGTGGGTGTGGTAGCGGTGATTGCTGGCTGACTGAAATATCGGGGTAAAGTAAATGGCATTAATGCCTAAATCTTGCAAGTAGTCTAGCTGTTCCATAACGCCCCACAAGTCGCCGCCCTTGTAGCCTTGCAGGGTGGGGGATTCGTGCCATTCTTCCCACATGAAGTTTTGCAGCAGGCGTTTGCGGGGCTGTTTGCTTTTTGCGAAGCGATCGGGGAATATTTGGTAGAATACGGCGTGTTTAACCCAGTCTGGCGTTTGGATTTGCATACAATTTTCCTGTCTTTTACGGCTTAGGCTACAGTATCAGAGGTTTCTAGCGGATCTAGCTTTTGGTAGAGAATAGACACGGCTTGTCAAGTTTGGTCGATCGACCGATCGCCAAATATCACACAAATTTGCAGTCTATCCAAAATTTAAAACAGATTCTACCCTATAACTCGATCGTCCCGACGGGCGGCGATTCCTGAGTGCTGTGGAGTTAGACTCGCCTGTGAGAAGAGGAACGCCAGCAAAAACAACGGGATCAAACTCAAGCATAACAAGAGCGCTCTTGACAAAGTGCGATCGGTCTACAACAAAAACAATAAGTGCGATCGAGCCTGAATGGAGTAATGGCGAGAAGCCCGAATTAACGAGATAAAACTTGTAATCTACAGCCAAAACCCCGAACCTTATTCTTTCGTTAAACTGCCCTTATTTACCGATGGGTATTTTAACCCAAAACTCCCAACTTGTGAAAATATCGATTATTGATTGATGAGTATTTTAACTCAAAACTTCAAACTCATAACACCAGTCCCGGACGCACGCCAACTTTCATAAACCGAGTTTTTTAACTCTTGTCGAGGGTTTGAACGAAGTATTTGGATTAAACAACCCGGTTTCTGCACCAGCGACTGAACTCATCACTCAAAACTTCCTCCTTCCCCCCCCTTGTCAAGATGCCCTCACCATCGGACACTGGACTTGAAGAGTTCATAGATCCTAGGGAGAAAGTTCCTTGAAAAGAGTCTTAGCCATCATCCTCGGTGGCGGTGTCGGCACCCGCCTTTACCCCCTAACCAAACTGCGAGCCAAACCCGCAGTTCCCCTCGCAGGCAAATATCGCCTCATCGATATTCCTGTCAGCAATTGCATCAACTCCGAAATAGTCAAAATCTACGTCCTCACCCAGTTCAACTCGGCATCCCTCAACCGCCACATCTCTCGCACCTACCAGTTTTCGGGCTTCACCGAGGGATTTGTCGAGGTGCTCGCCGCCCAGCAAACTCAGGAAAACCCCAACTGGTTTCAAGGGACAGCCGACGCAGTTCGCCAATATCTCTCGCTGCTAGAACAGTGGGACGTTGACGAATACTTGATTCTCTCAGGCGACCACCTCTACCGCATGGACTACCAGAAGTTTGTGGAGAGACACCGCGAAACCAAAGCCGATATCACCCTCTCGGTTTTGCCAATGGACGAGAAGCGGGCCTCGGATTTTGGTTTGACAAAAATCGACGACAACGGCCGCATTACTTCTTTCAGCGAAAAGCCAAAAGGTGATGCGCTCAAACAAATGCAGGTGGATACGACTAAACTGGGACTGACACCGCAGCAGGCTCAGGAAAGTCCTTACATTGCTTCGATGGGGATTTACGTCTTCAAAAAAGAAGTTTTGATTAAACTCCTGAAAGAATCTCCCAACCAAACGGATTTTGGTAAAGAGATTATTCCGAATTCTGCAAAAGACCACAACGTTCAAGCTTATTTGTTTGACGATTACTGGGAAGATATCGGAACCATTGAGGCTTTTTATGATGCTAACTTGGCGCTGACAAAACAGCCTCAGCCGCCTTTCAGTTTCTACGATGAAAATGCGCCGATTTACACTCGCCCGCGTTTCTTGCCGCCGACTAAGCTTTTAGATACTCATGTGACGGAATCGATTATTGCTGAAGGCTGCATTCTCAAACAGTGCCGGATCGACCATTCTGTGTTGGGAGTTCGATCGCGCATTGAAGCTGGATGTACGATTCAAGATACCCTGGTTATGGGTGCTGACTTCTACGAACCAGACGCTGAACGGCATTCGAGTTTAGACAATGGCGGAGTTCCCCTCGGTATCGGCCCAGATACTACAATTCGCCGCGCGATTGTGGATAAAAATGCCCGCATCGGCCGCAATGTTCAAATCATTAATAAAGACCGAGTGGAAGAAGCTAACCGCGAAAACCAAGGTTTTTATATCCGCAGCGGCATTGTCGTAGTCCTGAAAAATGCCACGATTCCTGATGGAACTATCATTTAGTTATTAGTCATTCGTCATTAGTTGTCAGTCATTAGTTTTTTAAGTTAAAATCTGTTACCTGCTTTTCAAGTGACTGATGATAAATAACTAAATTAGTGGCAGATTACCGATGACTGATGACTGATGACTGATGACTGATGACGCAATTATTTTTTGAGTTCATTAAGCTGTCGCGCATTTGAATGGTATATTTGGAACGGCGTCGGAGCAACGTACCACAAGAGTTTTATTAATTTTTCACACACAATTTAAATGTAGAACAGCTTATTAATGGCAACTGCTGGTGCAAGGCTGTCGAAATACTTGGCTTTATTCAAACTCAGGCGCATTAATAAGGGACAGTCTCTGTTACGGTCTGCGGTGATACAGATATGTTCGATCGCCTGCGTCGGGCCGATAGCTTCTGATTATTGTATTTGCGATCGTAGCACGACTGACAAATGCGCTGCCCGTTTCTGAGTACAACACAACTCTCGGAATTTTCTTTCCAATCGTCGCAGCAGCCGCAAGGCCAACTTAGCAAATAATTCATGGTAGCTGCACTCTCGTAACGTTAATAACTTATTGAGCTACCATCCTATCTTAATTTTTCTAAAAGTGTGTGTTCTAGTTAACAAAAAGCAGAGAGATTATGTTATATTTTTGTGACATAAATCTATGCAGAGGCTTTCAAAATAAATAGTATAGCACCAGTCTGGGGAGGAAAAGATATCTCGAAGGGTTGTTGAATTACTGCGCACTTTAGGGTATAATTGAGTCAAAATTTAGGTAGCAGATTGGACTGGAGTTGCTGATGAGAACGTGCTAGGATTTGCATTGGGTGAAAAGCTAGAGAAGAAAAGTTCGATCGCACCGCGCACCCCAAAAAAAGATCGATCGCCAGGGCCAGTCAACCCAACGGGCGATCGCACAACCGCAGCAGCTTTCTCCGGCCCGCCTCAACTCTCATCTAATCTCGCAGCCACACCAAAATCGCGAAGACGCACAACTCGTCAAAATCTCCAACAGCAGCGGGGTGCGGAAATTGCGATGTCCCGCAAAGCAACAACCGAACTCGATCGAGTCCAAACCTTTGATAACCTATAATTTGAAGAAGGAAGAAGGAAGAAGGAAGAGGGAAGAGGGAAGAAGGAAGAGGTGCAACGCGAGAACGTCCTTACTGTCGGGTGCGGTTGCTATAATTCGCCATCCTGCTAATTTGGGATTTATTCTTTCTAACAACTAACAACTAACAACTAACAACTAACAACTAACAACTAACAACTAGCAACTAACAACTAACAACTAACAACTAACAACTAACAACTAATAACTAATAAAGAGAGGATTACTTAATGGCTGCAACAGATTTTAAAGACTATTACGCTATTTTGGGACTCAACAAAACCACCAGCGCTGATGAAATTAAAAAAACTTTCCGCAAACTAGCCCGCAAATATCACCCGGATATGAATCCAGGGAACAAAGAAGCCGAAGCTCGTTTTAAAGAAGTAAACGAAGCTTACGAAGTGCTTTCCGACCCAGAAAAACGCCAAAAATACGACCAATACGGTCAATACTGGAAGCAAGCGGCTGCAACTCCCAGCGGATGGCCAGGAGGGGGCGCCACGAATGTAGACTTTGGTGGTGTTGACTTCAGCCAGTACGGTAGTTTTGACGAATTTATCAATGCCTTGCTGGGGCGCGCGGCCAGTGGTGCGGGTGGTAGTAGTAGCCGTAGCAGCAAGTGGAATTATAGCAACCAGCGCACCAGCGCCGGCGGGCCGACCGGTTTTGGCGGATTTGAAGATTTTGCGGGGTACGAAAACCGCAGCGCAGGGGGCACTCGCGACACTGAGGTGACGATTTCCCTGACTCTGGGGGAAGCATTTCGGGGAACTTCCAAGCGAGTCGCCACGGGCGAAGTTTCGATTCCTGCGGGAGTGAAAACTGGCAGCAAAATTCGGGTAAAAGGCAAAGGTCAAGTTGACCCGTACACGAAGCAGCAGGGAGATTTGTACTTAAAGTTAGAAGTTTTACCCCACGCTTTCTTCCAGTTTGAGGGAGAAAATTTGGTCTGCGAAGTGCCGATAACTCCCGATGAAGCGGTGTTGGGAGCTTCGATTGAAGTGCCGGCGCCTGAAGGTATGATAACTGTAAAATTTCCAGCCGGGATGCGATCGGGTCAGTCTTTGCGGTTGCGCGGGAAAGGATGGCCGAAACCGAAGAAGGATGAACGGACTGATTTGTTGGTCAAAATTGCGATCGTCCCGCCGAAAGAACTCACCGCTGAGGAACGAGAGTTTTACGAGAAAATCAAAGCCAATCGTACTTTTAATCCTCGCAGTAATCTCAACCAAATGCTCCCTTGAAAAAACTTGCATTTACCGGGCGCAAATAATACCAGTTCTTAAAAATTTTAAAGGGACACAACCATGCTGTGTCCCTCCTGTATGAAAGCGCGATCTCATTTGAAAAAAAACCTGTTAACAAGTCAAATTTTATTCGCCCGTAATTGGCAGTTTCCCAACTTCTCAAGACTCTTCGCTAGCTCTTAGCTGAGTAGGTTGGCTACCTTGTTTGATGTTGATGCTAATTTTTTTAGCTCCTTTGTTCTCCAGGTCTCGGATGTAGCCGTTCGACCTGTTAGAAGCTTCCTGTCTGCTGTCATAGGGGCCAAAGTAATGGGTACGCTTTGGCGAATCTGTATCAACTTCTACCCACCATTCGCTAGGTCGAGTGCTGCTAGCAGGTTGAGTTAGCACCCAAAAGGCAGTGAAAAACATACCGAACATAGAGAGCTCAAACATATTTACCTCTGGGAAGATTTAAGTAGTTTTTACTGTTCTATCTCAATTTATCAACGCAACGGGATCGATCGGATCGTACTCTGTGCTGATTTAGCCCTGGTAATTTTTGACAGTTAATTCTGCTTACAATCAGCATTTTGGTGGAGAAGAAGCCGACTTTTAAACCACCACTACAAATACAAAGTCCGCACGGTAAGGACTAGGACAAGATGATGCTTAATATTATTGTTGAGGCTTCAGTTAATGAAAAACTAACACAGAACTTACGCACTCTTGACGCTCAGAAACCAGGTTGTTTAACCGATACCCCTCGCGATAGACGGAGTATTTTCGTCAAAAAACGCGGTTTCTGTGGTCAGGAATATCAAAATTCTTAAGCAGCGACACCTTCTGAGAATTCATCACAAATGGTGAGCTCGGAAGGCTGACACCGTTTGATGCGGATGCTAACCCTTTTGGCTCCTTCGCTTTCCAAGTCTTCGATGTAGCCCGGAGTATTGCTGGAAGCTTCTTTCTCGGTGTCGAAGGGGCCAAAATAGTAGGTACAGTGGGGCAAATCGGTGACAATTTCTACCCACCATTTCTCAGACCCGCTGTGGCTGGGTCTAGCAAGCACGGACAAAACTGCTACGTAGATACAAAACAAATAAAATCCGAGCATCTTTATTCTTGAGGGGTGATTTAATCGATCGTTTAAATGTATCAAAATAATTTGCCAGATCGAATCAACCTCAGTGCTGATTTTGAGTCGATCGACGTTAGATGTTAGATTTTAGATCTGAAATTTTTCCTCCAATCTAAAATCCAAAGCAAAACCCGCATCCGCGGGTTGTTTGCTAACTAAAAAATTTTCTCTTTCCCAACTAGATTGTTGGGCAAAGCTGAGCAGGCTGAGGCTTAACGCTTGCCTTTGGGGAACTGTTCGATGCCAGCCCAACCGTAAAAAACTAGCTCGTCGTTTTGAACTCGGCAGCGGTCTACTCGCAGTTGAGTGCCTTCTAAGGCAAATTTGTCTAAGTCTAGCAGGTTATTTACGTGGGCAATTATAGCTTGACCCAAGTCTACTGCTTGCTGGTCGCCTCCGTATGTAACGCTGACAAATTGGATTTTGCGTCGGTCTTCTACTTGCAATTGAGCTGTAATATCTATGTTGACGGGTTCGCTGGCATCGCCTACGGCAATTTCAGACTGAAGCCGAATTGATTTGTCTGTTCCGAAGCTGACTTCTGTGTTTTGAAAGTGCAGAGATTGCTCTTGGTATTTCAGCTTCTGGAGTTTTTCAACTACAAAAGGTGTGTTGAATGAGGTGGTTAAATCCGATCGACTTAAAACTACTCGCATATTTGCCTGGGTAGGCTGCCGCAATTTCACGCTTCCTGCAAAAATCGCCCCAAAATCAATGGAGAGTGCTTGCAGGTAGAGTTCCATCACTTCTATGCGAAGGCCGTTGTACATCAACATACCTTTGCCAATGAAGTCGAAACCGTCGATGCTTCCCTGCAAGAGTTTGGCTACTGGTTCGACTCGGATGTTGGCTTCGGCCTTTTCCGAACTTTTGAATAAGGCCGCGATCGCAGCTCCTGCTACTTTGCTGACAAGGCGATCGCCATTTTGACCTTGAAAGGATGTACCGCTAAACAAAGCTGCTACCATTTATGCGTTTGCTGATCTACAGTCGCCATTATAACCTCCCATTAAGAAATGTTAAAATAGCTTGTGCTTATTCACTTTATAAGGTGATGTTATTTTGGGTATGCCTAGAAAGGAATATTTTTGAAATTTAAGGGTTCAGGGGAGTGCCTTGGAGACAGGCGCGATCGAGCAACGCTCCATCCCAAAGGGTTTGTTCGATCGCAGCACAGAGCAAATTAGCCCCCGTTAGGTTAGCGCCGCGCAGTACGGCTCCATTCAAGATGGCTTCTTCCAAGTCAGCGCCGGACAAATCAGCACCGGACAAATTAGCATGGCTCAAATCGGCGGATTGCAAAATTGCCCTAGCCAAAGCTGCGCCCCGCAAATCTGCCCCGCGCAAATCGACACCGCTCAAATCCAAATTGCCGATCGAAGCGCCTGTCAAAAAAGCACCGCCAAAACTTGCCTCGCGCACTAAAGCATTAGCAAAAGAAGCTCCGCGCAAATCGGCATTCCGAAAATCTGCGCCCCGCAAATCTGCACCACTCAAGTCAGCGCCGCGGAGGTTTGCTCGCAGTACCGCCCGCTGCAAGTTAGCGCCCGCGAGATTAGCTCCTGCTAAGTTGGCTTGAGACAAGTCGGCGCCGGCGAGATTGGCTCCCGCTAAGTCTGTGCCGGCTAAATCTCTGCCGGCCAACATGAGAATTTTGCCTTTGCGTATGGCTTCGAGGTCGTTAGTCATTAGTCAGTTGTCAGTTGTGGGTTGTCAGTTGTTGGTTAACAGTCAACAGTCAACAGTCAACAGTCAACAGTCAACAGTCAACAGTCCAGTGATACTATAATGCCGGGACGGCGGCGGTCGTTCGATCGCCCGATTCTTCCAACCAGACATTCGGCAATTGGCTGGGGCGGCTCGGTAACTCCATCAAACCCATTTCTGTGAGTCTGACGACGTTACTGAGAGTTTCCACCAAAGCCGGATCGAAACGAGTACCAGACTGTTCGCGGCACTGTTCCAAAGCTGCGCTCAAACTTAAAGCCTGACGATCGCCCCGCGGTTGAGTCAGTTCTTGATAATAAGCTACCAATCCCAAAATCCGCGATGCTATAGGTATTTCTTCGCCTCGCAAACCTTCGGGTCTGCCGCTGCCGTCCCATTTTTCGAGTTCGTGCTTGACAATTTCGGCTACTGGTGCTATCTCCGGCATTGCTTGCAAAAGTTGGCAACCGATGAAACTGCGATCGCGCCAAAATGATAGAGTTGATTGGTCGAATTGATCGGGAGTGCGATCGAATACTTCATTTGGGGCCGAAACCAAGCCGACTCGAAACAGCAATCCGGCCAACCGTAGACGACGCAACTGCAAAGCCGGTAAATCCAGCAATTGCCCCAAAGTTTCTGACAGCGCCGCTACCTGCAAAGAAGCTGCGGGATTTGAACTATCGCGTTCGTCCACGCGCTGGGCCATCCGCAGAAAAGCTTGCAGTTTGTTGGCGTTCAAATTGCGGCTGACGCGCAAAGCTTGACCTTCCAATTCCCACAAATCGCGGGTTTGGCGGTTAATTGCTACCATTTGCTGCTGAGAACTTTGTAGGTAAGTGACAATCCGCGATACTACGCCGCTAATGTCTGCTAAGGGCGGGCCTTTGGTGGCGAGAATTTCATGGTGAATTTCTAGCAAACTGTCGGCTAGGGAAGAATTATAATGTCGTGTTTGTTCTATAAAAATTTCTGCAGACGCCGACACTAAAGACTGGTCAAACGACCACAAACCGTAGAATTTTCGCTCTGTATCAACTTCTGGCTTGCCCTCTGGCAAATATTCCTCGTCTGAAAGTTCGCGACAAAGCACCATTGCTTTATAAGTCGGGGCGAGGATGATTAAATTCCATTCTTGGATGATGGGATCGATCTCATCGAGTTCTATTAAAGATACATTTTCTAATTGACCGGTTTTGTGGGTAGCGAAGCCGCTGTCGGCTACTGCACCGATGACGACGCGCCGCGAGGCATTAGCAATATCCAGGTAGCGATCGGCTTCTTGCAAATACCATTTTCCCTGCTGAAATGTCACCAATACCAGTGGTTTGAGTGCGAGATCGTCCTCCCCCCCGCTGGTTTGCAAGATGTGGTCTTCTAGGGCGTGACACAGGGCTACTAGGGTGTTTTTGAAGTAAACCCCGTAGCTAGAAGGCAGTTTTCCGTCGGGAAGTGTAGCTTGTAGTCTGGCGAGAGTTGATTCTGGATTCATTGCAAAAGGCGGTGCCGGCTCTTATTTATTGTAGCGGGCGATCGAGCTTTTTTGGCATTTTTTCTCATTCCCAGGCTACAAGCTGGCGCGTATCTAATTTTAACAATCCTGTTTTTCTAAACTTTTGTAGGTGGGATTTTAGCAGCGCCCGAAAAGTCAAACTGAAACTGGCAACTTCAGAAACCCGGTTTCTTGCGTGATTGTTCGTTACCAAACACAAAACTCGTAGAAACCGGGTTTCTAGCTACATATCGGTCAGCAATGAAACTGTCGCTATGTATTGTCTAAAAAAACTTTGTTTTACTTACCTTTGGAATCAGAAACATCAGCAATCAAATCGTCTTTGTCAACTTTCGGTACAAAATCAGGCCGTTCTTTGGATTCCCAGCCGGGGGGACGCTTGGAGTTGTACCACGCAATGGAGCCGATACTAACCGCAGCTACAAATCCAACACCAAGAACTGAGATGGGAATAATTAAGTTGGGTTCTGCCATTAGGTTTAAATCCTTATTTACTCTACTTCTTTAATCATTTTATGTGGTTTGAGCGATCGCGCAATATATCGGAAGGCTGAAAAAGTGAGTGAATTGTGGCCATAATACTTAGATATGGGAATTTTGGGGCTAATTTTATGTCGCTGTTGACAATGGCATTGCTGTTAGCTGCCAGTTTTGCCCTCGGTGCTTTGCCGCTTACTAGCTGGGCGGTGCGACTGTTGGGCGGCGGTGATTTGAGGCGGTTGGGTACGGGGAATGTTGGTGTTTCGGCTGCTTTCATTCACGGCGGGAAATTGGCGGGGATTGCTGCGGTGTTGGCGGAAGTTGGCAGGGGTATTTTACCGGTTTTGGCGGGCCGATTTTACTTCCCGGATGCACCGCAAATTGCGATCGCCCTGTTGATTCCTCTAGTCGCTGCTAGATATGCGATCGCCGGAGGTGGAGGTGTCACTAATGCAGTTTGGGGTCTTTTAGTATTTTCGCCGCCGGTGGCTGTCTCGTCGGGCATCTGGGGGCTGCTGGTGTGGGCTTTGGCACGGCGGTGGTGGCAAAATGGCGATCGGGCGAGACTATTTGCTTCCCGCTGCGGCTGTCTGTGCACTCCTCTCTGGGTTTGGGTGTGGCGTCAATCAATGCCCGAATTTTTAGCAGCAGCCGGATTGGGAGTTTTATTAGCAGCGATTAATATCCGTCAGGGTGATGATATGGCTTTATCTAAATCGGAACAATTGTTTTCTCTCGATGACTCATTGGATGCTACAATCTGTGGCGATAAGGCTGCTAAGTTGTCTCAACTAAAACGCGCTGGTTTTAATGTTCCTTCGGGCTGGATTTTGCCATATTTGAAGGAAGAAGGAAGAAGGAAGAAGGAAGAAGGAAGAGGGAAGAAGGAAGAAGGAAGAGGGAAGAAGGAAGAAGGAAGAGGGAAGAAGGAAGAGGGAAGAGGGAATGAGGAAAATGCCGATCGCCCTTCAATCAGTAATTCTGTCATTCAAAACCTCAAAGCTAAAATCCCCAACCGCATAATTGTGCGATCTTCTGCTGCGGGAGAAGATGGCGATTTTAGTTCCGCCGCCGGACAATATCAAACCATCGGGCCTGTTTTGACTGAAGCAGAATTGCTCAACGGCATTAATTGCTGCCGCCAGTCTTATTGGACTTCCGAAGCTGTGGCTTACCGCCGCCAGCGACAACTCCCCGACACTCAAATGGCTGTCTTGATTCAGCCTTACATTGAAAGCCAAATTGCCGGAGTTATGTTCAGCCGCAATCCTTTAGATGGCGGTTCTCAAATCATTATTGAAGCTTTGCCGGCAGGTGCTGCATCTGTTGTCGGCGGGCAACTTACTCCGGTTCATTTGGAAGTGGATTTTAGTCAACCTGAAACTTTAGATCAAAATTTAAGCGCCCTAGAATTTAGTTCAATTATTGATAAAAAAAATATCGCAGAATTAGTCAAACAAGCGCAAGCCATCGAAGCCTTTTTTCATGGCATCCCGCAGGATATTGAGTGGAGTTGGGATGGGGAAAAAGTTTGGATTTTGCAAAGCCGCCCGATTACTAATTTGCAGCCGTTTTGGACGCGGACTATTGCGGCAGAAGTGATTCCCGGTGCAATTCGCCCGCTAACTTGGTCGATTAATCGGCCGCTGACTTGCGGGGTTTGGGGAGAAATATTTAAGGTTGTTTTAGGGGAAAGAGCTGCCAATCTAAATTTTAATGAAACAGCAACTTTGCTTGGTTCCCACGCCTATTTTAACGCGACTTTGTTGGGCGAAATTTTTCGGATGATGGGATTGCCGGAGCAGGGTTTGGAATTTTTGCTCAGAGGGCAGAAGATGGGTAAGCCGCCTTTGGGGAAGATTTTGCCCAATTTGCCCGGTTTGTGGCGTTTGTTGCAGCGGGAGCGGGCGCTAAATGCAGATTTTGAGGGCGATCGCACTTCTGTTTTTATCCCCGCACTCCAAAGTCTGGAGAAGTCAGTTGATAGTAGGCAGTTGGCAGTTGATAATAGTAACAATGCCCAATGCCCAATTCCCGATTCCCAATGCCCAATGCCCAATGCCCAATGCCCAATGCCCAATTATCAGTATTTGTCGGAATTGTTGGCCAGAGCTGAGCAAATTCAGGAGTGGCTGAAGCCGATTACTTACTACAATATCTTAGGGCCGATCGGGCTGGCAATTCGTAAAGCAATTTTTCAGGTTGACGATGAATGGCTTGACAATAATACTGCTCCTGAAATCGCTTCGGTGCGAGCTTTACAGCAGTTGGCTGAAAAGTTGCGAACAACTGCTATTTTGCAATTGGGCGAAACTGTTTCAACCCCACAGTTAGCACAATTTTTTGCTGAAACTCCGGCTTTACAAGCAGACTTTGAACAGTGGCTTAATACTTACGGATATTTGAGCGAAGTGGGAACGGATATTGCTGTTCCTACTTGGCGGGAACAGCCGGAATTTTACCGAAAGTTGCTGTTAACTCTGGCTCAAAAACCTGCTGTTGCTAATTTGGCAGCAACGGGTAAGTTAAGCTTGACTTTTGCTCAAAAATGGCGCTTAAATAAATGTCAGGAGCGAGCTATAGTTAAAAGCCAAATTAGCGAAGTTTACGCTCGTTTGTTGGCTCACCTACGCTGGACTTTTCTGGAGATTGAAGCTTGCGGGTTGGAAATGCAGGTATTTGAGGAACCTGGGGATATTTTTTATCTGGAATTTGGGGAGATTCAGCAGTGGATTCGCAGTGCTGCAAATGTTTGTTTTCAAGATACGATTAGCCAAAGGCGCGATCGCCTGTTAGCCGATCGCGATCGCCCGATTCCGCCTGTAGTCTACGGCAATTTGCTGCCAAATTCTTCCAAAAGGGCGATCGACCTCGCAACATCAACAACCGCTATCGTGCAGGGAATCCCCGCAAGTATCGGCTGCGTCGAAGGTTTTGTCAAGATTTGCCGGAGTGTCACCACAGATTTAGGCGAAAGTGCGATCGTTGTCGTACCCTACACCGATGCAGGTTGGGCACCGCTATTATTAGGAGCAACAGCAATTATCGCCGAAGTTGGCGGCCAACTCTCTCACGGAGCAATTATCGCTCGCGAATACAAAATTCCCGCAGTCATGAATGTTGCTGAAGCTACAACGCGCTTTCGAGACGGTCAAAAAGTACGGGTAGACGGATATCTCGGCACTGTAGAATTGCTCGAATAGTAAGTCTTGGACGCAAAGCGTGGCTTGACGCGCTACTTGTAGCGGTAAGGTGTGCAATGCTTTTTTCTTTTATTTGCAAAATTAGAGATGCACCCACTTAGAAAATAGAAAATAACAAGTTTTCCATTTTCCATTTCCCGATCGACTCACCACTGTCCTAAACTAAGAAATTCTGGACAACATAATTCCCCACATTTCTACCGGAACTCAAACCGTCCATGTTAGAACTCATGAAATGAATCCCTGCGTAAAGGCGGCTCATCCCCGATTCCTCGGCCGCTTGGCTGAAGTTTTCAAAGGTTCGCAAACTGTTGATAGATTTGTCTCCCCGATCGGCAAACCCAAAATCCGAACCAAATACAGAGCTCATAACCGCATCGGCTGCACCGCTAAAGGTACTGTGTCCTGACGTATACTCCGGGAAGGGCGGAGTTGGCAGCAGCGGCGTCCACAGGGGGTCGGCTGTCGTGTTGGGATTGTTGTCTCTGTCAGCTTGCTGAATAGCTGTCATCGGCCGCCAGAAGTTGTAATCATACTTGCCATCCCAGCAGCTAATAGCTGCATCTGCCGAAGCAATATTTAGCAGG
Organism: Microcoleus sp. A2-C3; assembly: GCF_036706065.1. Lineage (NCBI taxonomy): Bacteria > Bacillati > Cyanobacteriota > Cyanophyceae > Oscillatoriales > Microcoleaceae > Microcoleus > Microcoleus sp. A2-C3. The sequence goes on from NZ_JAUBVX010000014.1 coordinate 37,640, forward strand.
GCGAACAAGCGGGCGCTATCTTCCAAAGATGTGCTGGCGAGGGCCGATGATTCTTGGGCGATTTGGTTCCAGTGGCCCGGGGGAGTAAACGTCCCTGCGCCGTTGGCCCAGAATTTGGCGATCGCTGTTTGGTCTGGTGTTCGCGTCAGACTGTCAACTTTGCCGAATTCTTTAACGAAGTTGACCTCCTCTGCATACTTGGCGCTGTCGAGGGCGGGGGGACCGGGCGGGCGGAACTGGGAACCGCTAGTCATGGCAAAGGGAGTCACATTCGGCCACTGGGGCAGCAACGCCGCTGCAAAGGCTGGGGGAGTCGGTATCCAACTGCCGGGGTCTGTTTTGCCCTGGTACGTGACTGTTTTGTCCGCGCCGTCTGTACTGCGCCAACTGATAATTTGGTCGGCAACTTGTTGTCCGAGGGCGATGCCGTCTGTTTTGGCTTTGCCGTCGGGAATTGTTGCTAAAGATGATTGCAATGCTGCGTCGAATTTACCTGCTTGTGCTGGGTAAAGGTTGACTAAGGCGCGGTGGGCTGCTGCTGCTGTGGCAGCTTCTTCTGATGTGCCTGCTGGTGCATCTATGCTGACGCGGTAAGGGCTGTATTTTTTGCTAATCGAGTTTACCGAGTCGTAAATGGCTGCGTGCATGATTGCCATGTTGCGGGCGGCTGCCGGAGGCGCGGTATTATTTGTCTGCACTGCTTCTAGAATTATTGCGTTCCACTCTCTGACGGGATTTGCCGATAGTTGAGTTGTGAAGTTGTCGCGGTTGACACTGCTGCTGTTAACTCCTGGCAATACTGCTAAATATTCCCCCGTGAGTTTATCTTGAATTACCGTGCTGTTGCTGTTGGCGTCTGTGCCTTGCTGGATGTTTAAGTCGTTAAATGTCAGGCCGTCTAGCAATTGAATTTTATCGTTGCCGCTGCCGAAGTCGGTGATGTAGTCGGCTGTTGCTACCGTTGGGCCACCGTTCAATTTCGCGATCGCAAAAATGTCATCGCCCGGGCCGCCGGCCATTGTATCGCTACCCGCGCCGCCGACAATTGTATCGTTGCCAGAGTCGCCCGAAATTAGGTCGTTGCCTTTGCCACCCCAGATGATATCCTCGTCTGCGCCGCCGACAATTGTATCGTTGCCTTGGTCGCCGCAGATTTTGTCTTTACCTCGATCGCCTTCAAGAAAGTCATCTCCGCCCTTGGCATAAATTATGTCGTTGCCATCCAAGCCGCTAATTGTGTCTGCTGCTGAAGTTCCTTCGAGAAAGTCGAATTTAGGACTACTGGTAATAGAAGCCATTGGTATTTATGTGATATTTTTCATTAAATTATAGCAAAGAATCATAGCATTGATAAGTGCTCATGTCTGTTTGCTTCTCATTTATATTATTAGACTTTCCGCTTACTACGTAAATACCCGGACTACAACTTTATTGAATCTTTAATATTTCACTCATTTTTATAAAGTTTCCGGATTTATTTGTAATTTCTCATACATGAATTTTGCTCACTATGTACAATCCCACTGGTTTTATTAATATTTAAAGATATATATATCGCGGTTAGAATCAAACTGTAACATTAGGTATTTACTGATCTCGGTATTTACTTAAGTATATTATATGTGTGATTATTAGTTAAGCACTTCTTAATGCTGCGATCGGGTCGAGTTTGGAGGCTTGACGCGCGGGGACAACGCCGAAGAAGAGGCCCACTGTGCCGGACACGCTGACAGCAAGGGCGATCGCCATAGGGGAAATACCAGCTTGCAAGGGCGTAAAATTACCTACGAGCAAAATACCGCCGACACCTACGCAAGTACCTACTATCCCTCCAGCAGCCGATAAAATTATAGCTTCGACGATAAATTGAAACAATATATCTTGTTGGGAAGCCCCGATCGCCTTTCTCAGCCCGATTTCTTGAGTCCGCTCGCTCACAGACACTAGCATAATGTTCATAATTCCAATCCCGCCAACCAACAAAGAAATGCTAGCAACAGCAGTTAACAGCAGTGTCAGGGCCCCGGAAATCGAGTCCAATGTCGCCATTAAATCTTTCTGATTTCTGACCGTAAAGTCATCTTCTGTGCTAATTTTGTGCCGCAGTCTGAGCAAGTTTTCTACCTGAAATTGAGCCGCGTCCATTTTCGACTCATCTTGAATAGAAATAAACAGCGAAGTGACAGCTAAACCGTAGGGAGACTTGCGCCCGACAATGCGGTTGGCCATTGTGGCGATCGGCACAACAGCCGAGTTATCATAATTCGTACCAAAAGATGTGCCTTTGGGCGCTAATACTCCAATTACTTTCATACTGACATTTTTGACTCGCACTTGTTCGCCGAGGGGGTTAGCATTGTCAAACAGTTTCTCGGCCAATTCTGAACCTAGCACTACAACTTGATTGTTTTGCTTAACATCGAGTTGAGTCAAAAATCGCCCTTTAGCCATTTCAAAATTTCTGACGGTGAGAAATTCTGGAATCGTACCAAAAATTAGAGACGAAACATTTTTGTTACCGTAGCGAACAATCTCTGAACTGTTGAGTTCTGCAGAGACACCTTGGACGGAAGGGACTTGAGAGGCGATCGCCTGACCATCCTCTACTATCAATGTTTGAGGCGCACTTGCGATCGAACTTCGCCTAGCATTGGGTACTCCTGGCCTCACGATCAATACATTTGTGCCCAGGGATTGAACTTGTCCGCTGACAAATTTTTGTGCTCCCTGTCCAATACCAATCATCGCAATTACCGAAGCGTTTCCGATAATCATGCCAATCATCGTTAAACTGCTGCGAGTTTTGTTTGCTAGCAGTGTTTGACCAGCCATTTTAACACTTTCAATAAAATTCATAAATTGGTTATTGGTTATTGGTTATGAGTTATTTTTATAACAGTCAACAGTCAACAGTCAACAGTCAACAGTCAACCGTCAACCGTCAACAGTCAACAGTCAACCGTCAACCGTCAACAAACTAATTAAGCACTTCTAAGTGCGACAATCGGGTCTAATTTAGCAGCTTGTTTTGCTGGTACAATGCCGAAAAATAAGCCAATGCTGCCAGAAACGCCAACCGCAAGGGCGATCGCCACTGGAGACACGCTAGCTTGCAAAGGAGTAAAAGCAGACACTAAAAGCACACCGCCGATACCGAATCCAGTACCGATCGCACCACCAGCAGCAGACAAAATCACAGCCTCAATTATAAACTGAATCAAGATATCCTGCCCCGAAGCACCGATCGCCTTTCTCAGCCCAATTTCCTTAGTACGTTCCGTCACAGAAACCAGCATAATATTCATAATCCCAATGCCGCCCACAAACAGCGAAATCGCCGCCACAAAAGCCAGCATCAGAGTCAAAGCACCAGTTATACTCCCCAAAGTATTCATTAAATCCTTCTGATTTCGGACAGTAAAATCATCTTCCTTAGTAATATTGTGGCGCAATCTGAGCAAATTTTCAATCTGAAATTGCGCCGCCCGCATCAACTTTTCATCTTTCACAGACACAGAAATAAATGTTACCTTAGTACCGTAGGGAGACGAGCGGCCTACAATCCGATTAGCCATCGTTGTCAGCGGTAAATAAACATTCATATCTTGATTGTCGCCAAAAGTCGAACCCTTTGACTGCATCACTCCAATCACCTGAAAAGTCGAATTTTTGATGCGAACATATTGACCGATAGGCTGTGTATTGCCAAACAATTGTTCCGCAGCTTCGGATCCCAAAGTAACTACATTTTCCTGTCTTTCTAAATCTAATTTGTTTAAAAATCGACCTTGACCAACATCAAAGCTTCTGACTGTCAGAAATTCGGGAGTAGTTCCCACAATGGAAGATGAAACGTTTTTATTGCGGTAAGTAACAAGTTGACTGTCGTTGAGAGTTGGTGCAACTTCTTGGACAGAAGCAACTTGAGAGGCGATCGCCTCTGCATCTTCCAACACCAAAGTCTGAGGCGGAATCACCGGGCGGCTTTGGGCTTCAGGACTTCCGGGAATGATAAACAGCAAATTTGACCCCAGAGAGTTAACTTGTCCCGCAATAAACGTCTGAGCACCTTCACCGATACCAATCATCGAAATTACAGAAGCATTACCGATGATAATTCCTAACATGGTCAAGCTACTGCGTAACTTATTTGCTGTCAAAGTTGTGACAGCCATTTTGACACTTTCAAAAATATCCATAGGTCGATTTTATTAGTTTGTAGGGTGCGCAATGCGCACCAGTTAAGTTTGTCGGGTAAGCAATAAGCATGGGTTGACTAAATTTCAGAAAATCAGGACTTACCACCTAATCATTTTGCGTGCGCAATGCCAGAGAAAGTCAATGTCTTAAATCTGAGGCATATAAGACGCCTTAAACCGCTATTTCACGTTCGGATTAGTCATGCTTAAAGCAAGGAAAATTGTCTGGAATAAGCTTAGTCAACCGGTGCGCAGTGCACACCCTACAAATTAATGACTAATGACTAATGACTATTTCTGATTCTTAATAATATCCTCCAACTTTTTACCAGCAGGAAGTTCAGTAAAAACCCGATCGCCCGCCTTAGCACCTTCCAAAATCTGAATCTTGTTACCAATAGTCGAACCCACAGTCACAGGCTGAAACTTCGGCTGCTGCTTCTCATCTGGCACTAGCACACCTGTTTGACCTTTATTCGTCACAATTGCCACCGTCGGGACAACCAAAGCATTACTGAGCTTTTCACCGACAAATCTCAAATCAACATTCATTCCCGACTGCAAAAAATCCTTGCCAGAGTCAATGGCCACGCGCACTTGAAACAAAGTCACATCCCGTTCCTTAACAGCTTCCGGTGCAATCAATTTAACGCGACCTTTAAACACTTTATCGGGATAAGCATCAGCCACGATTTCAACTATTTGACCCGGTTTAATTTGACTGATATCTGCTTCCGGCACTTTCGCCAAAACTTCCACATCTCTAGCCAAAGCGACAATCGATGTCGAAGTTGCCGAAGTCGCTTCCGATGCCGAAGTTGCCGGAGTTACAAAAGCTCCTTCAATCGCGTATCTTTGGGTAATAACTCCCGCAAAAGGAGCGCGAACTTTTGTATCTCCTAATTGTACTTCTTGAAAGCGGACTTGAGCCTGAGCTTCGGCTAAATCAGCTTTCGCGGAAGCTATTTCTTCCGGGCGAGCGCCGTTTTCTTGGACAGCTAATTGGCTTTTTGCTTCAGCAACTGCTGCTTCGGCTTTAGCAATTTCTTCGGGACGGTTGCCGTTTTCAAATTGTGCTAATTTGCTTTTAGCTTCGGCAACTTCTGCCTCAGCTTTGGTAATTCCTTCTGATCGCGTACCGTTTTGTAACTGCTTGAATGCTTGCTGTTCGACATCCACAGCAGCTTGCAGTTGCTTGATTTGCGATTTCCGGCTTTCTTGCAGTTGTTGCAGGCGTTTTTGGGATTCTGTTAATTTAGCTTGAGCAGTGCGATTTTCTTTGATCAATTCATCGAGTTTATCTTGAGCAAGGGCACCTTCTTGTACTAACGAGCGGTTACGTTCCACCCGCTTAGCTGTTAGTTCAGCTTGGGCTTTGCTCGATTCAATTTGCGTTTGTGCTTGGGCAATTTCTTGTTTAACACTGCCGGTTTGAGCGTCTGCTAAACGAGCTTGAGCTTGGGCTAAACGAGCTCGCCCTTGGTTTACTTCTTCTACACGACTGCCGGCCCGCAGTTGCTGCAAGTTAGCTTGAGTTTGCTGCAAGCGGGCTCTGGCTCCTGCAACTTCTTCTACGCGACTGCCGGCTTGGAGTTGAGCGAGAGAGGCTTCGGCTTGCTCTAAGCGCGCTCTGGCGCTGGCGATGTCTTCCGATCGATTTCCGGCTTCGATTTTGGCAAGTTTGGCTCGCACGCTGGCCTCGCGGGCTTTAGCTTGAGCCAGTTGAGCTTCTACATCGCGGCTTTCCATGCGGGCCACGATTTGTCCTGCTTCAACTTTATCGCCCTGTTCGACAAATAATTCTGCGATGCGCCCTGAGCCTTTGGGGCTGAGATTCACGCGCTGTACCGGCTGCACCGTACCGCTAGATGTGATTCGCACTGTGAGGTTTTGGGCTTCTACCGGCACTGTCATCGCGGCGATCGCATCTACTTTCGGTTGCGATCGACTTTTTGCTATATATATGGTAGTCGGTACAGCTAGCAACCCGGCGGCGGCTAAACCAATAGCCCACCGCGACATCTTCCGCGCCGGTTTCTTCGGAGACTGCTTTTGGGCGGTTTTATTATCTGCAATTTTAGTCTCTGGGGCCTTGGTGTCTGCTGTCTGAGTATCTTCCACCTTAACCTGAGCAGTTTCTTTTTTGGGGCTAACGATCATACCGACTTACCTAATTTAAATCTCAGGATTAACTTAAAAGTAAAATTTTTTTTGATGCTTGGCATCGTCTTTGAGACTCATCCGATCGGGTGATTTAAAAAAAGTTCCCCAACCTGCACCTATCAACAATTATAGCTAATCTTTGCCAATTATTAAATAATGTTAAGTTTTTTCAGCCTAAAGTGGTGGGCCCAAACTTTGATCGCGCGAAACTCACTCTCAGCAGAGGCTTACCTGGGGCGGCGACACCTACTCAACTAGGTTGTGAGTTGTTTGGGCGATCGCACTTTGGGCATAAAACCACACAATATTAAGACGCTGACTCTCATAAACCCGGTTTGGCGATCGCAAGGTGGTCAAATCCTGAATATCGATCGGCTCTGTGCCCACAACAGGTTAAAATATTTTGCAAATCCGTTAAAAATGGAAAAGCCCAAAAATGAATCGTCCTCAAAGCGTTACAGTTCTGGCAATCTTACAGTTAATTAGTGGCATCTTCAGTCTCCTTGACGGCTTGTTCATCTTACTTTTTGCAGGCGTTTTGGGCGGTCTCGGCGCGGTGGGATTCGGTGCCAAAGTTGGCACTGTCATCGGCGGGTTCATTGCAATTTTTTCGGCGATCGCGATAATTATCGGAATTATTTCCTTAATCTTAACATGGGGTTTGTTTCAACTAAAAAAATGGGCTTGGACTGGAACATTAATGATCCATGTAATCGCCGTCGTCACGCAAATTGCCAAAATGTTTGGTAGCGCAGGTGCAGCAGTCAATTTTCTATCTCTTGGTTTTGCGATCGCTAGCATTTACTACCTGCTACAGCCGGATGTTAAACAAGCATTTTCTGTTTAATTTATACCTACTCTTTCAGTCCGCGCAGGCGGACTTTGTTTGTGTAGATGCGATTTCAATCGCCGAATCCGATCTTTGTTTGTGTAGATGCGATTTTAATCGCCGAATCTGATCTACTTTAATTAACGGTACTGAATCCTCGGATCAAAAAAAGCATAGGAAATATCAACCGCCAGATTAATTAGTACAAAAGTCACAGCCACAAAAATTACTCCACCTTGAACAATTGGGTAATCCCGCGCCAGAATACCGCTGTAAATCCAGGAACCAATTCCCGGCCACGAGAAAATCGTTTCTGTCAGAATCGCGCCGCTTAAAAGCGTGCCAAACTGTAAACCAATAGTTGTGACGATCGGCAAAAACGCATTTTTTAAAGCGTGTCTCAAAATCACCCAAAATTCCGGCAAACCCTTAGCCCGCGCCGTGCGGATATAATCTTGCTGCATCACTTCCAGCATAGCAGCACGGGTGATGCGAGCGATAATCGCCAGAGGGATTGTTCCTAAAGTCAAGGCTGGGAGGATGAGATGGGCGATCGCATCCCGGAAAGCCACCAAATCCCACCTCAGCAAAGAATCCAAAACATAAACACCAGTAATCGACTTAAAACTAAACCCCAAATCTACACTAATTCTGCCGCTGGGAGGTAGCCATTTTAGATAAACAGCAAACAAATAAATCAACATCAAACCCAACCAATACACCGGCAAAGATACGCCTATTAAGGAACCGCTCATGGTTAGATTATCGAGCCAGCTATTTTTCCGAACAGCAGCCAAAATTCCCGCCGGAATTCCGATAAAAACTGCCACCAATATCGCCGCCACCGAAAGTTCTAAAGTAGCCGGCCAGCGAATTTTAATTTCATCAACTATCGGAATTCCGCTAATAATGCTATTTCCCAAGTCAAAGCGGAGCAAACTCCCTAAAAAAGCCAAATATTGCAAAGGTAAAGGCTGATTTAAACCCAACCTAGCTCTCAAAATTTCTACTTGTTCGGGAGTTCCCCGTTCTCCCAAAAGTACAGTCGCCGGGTCTCCCGGTATCAAATGCAAAAAAGCAAATACCAGCAGCGTGATTCCGAACAAAACTGGCAATATTCCCAGCAAACGTTTAAGAATATATTTAGCCATTTTTATAAGTAGTAATTCGCAACTGATGATATCGTATTTTGTCGCATTTTCATCTCCATTATTGTCTTCAACCCGCGGAGGCGGGTTTTGTCTGTGTAGGCGCGGTTTCAACCGCCGTCTTATCTATGCAGGAATTCTCAAGACTTACTAACATCCTCAAAAGACTCAGATCCCAAAGGACTCGGAATCCAACCTTGAATATTCTTGCGTTTCCCTAAAAGTGGCTGCGAATGTACGATCGGCAAACGCACAGCTTCCCCATGCAAAATCTCGCTAACTTCTGCATAAATTTTCGCCCTAGCTGCTTTATCCCCACTCGCCCTCCCCCGATCCAAAAGTTCCAAAACTTTGGGATTTTTCCAATTTCCTAAATCCGCTGTGGAACCAGGCCCGAAGTGAGGATAATAAAAATTGTCTGGATCGCCATAATCTCCAGTCCAACCCATCATAAAAGATTGAAATCCTGGAGGTTTTAGTCGATCGGCCAAATAAGCAGACCAATCCTTCGTCAGCAACTTTACCCGAATCCCGATCGCGCTCAAATCCGCCGCCAAAGCCTCAGCAATCGGCTTCGGCGTGGGAAAATAGGGACGGCTGACCGGCATATACCACAAATCCAAATCAAAACCGTTCGGATAACCGGCTTTCGCCAGGATTGCTTTAGCTTGCTGCGGGTTAAATTCGTAATCTTTAACTTTGTCAGACTGCGCCAAATTCACCGCCGGCGGAACAAATTGCGAGTCATATTTGCCAAGTTCTCCCCAGAAAGCCTTGACGATGGCTTGTTTGTTGATTGTTTGGGCGATCGCCCGCCGCACCTCCGGTTTCGACAAAGGCGCGTAACTCGGATTTAACGCTAAATAACCCACATTAAAAGAAGGTCGCAAAACAGTTTCTAAATTAGCATCCGCCTGCACTTCTTTCAATTGATCCGGCGTTAAATCCACAGTAAAATCAAGTTGACCGGCCCGCAATTGAGCCAGTCTCGCCGCCGGATCGTCAACAAAACGAAGTACCAACTGATTTACTTTCGGTGTTCCTGCTTTCCAATAATTGGGATTTTTTTCTAAAATAATGCGATCGCCCGATCGCCATTCCTTAAACACAAAAGGCCCCGTACCCACCGCCAGCGACCCCGGAGTACCGTATTTAGCACCCGCTTTTTTCACCGCCACCGGACTCGCAATCCCAAAATAACCCGACCCAATCGCTGAAGGAAAGGCAGCAAAAGGCCGATTTAACACAAACTTAATCGTAGACTTATCCACAACGGTAACATCCTTTACCAGGGAATCTTTATCGCCCTTAAATCCAGCAAAAAATTCTTTCCAAATTTGATAAGTTTTCCCCGAATCTCGATAACCTTGAGGATTTTTGGCATCCCACCAGCGATCGACATTAAACTTAACAGCATCCGCGTCAAAATCCGTGCCATCGTGAAACTTGACACCCGATCGCAATTTAAAAGTCCAAGTTTTGCCATCCGTCGAACTCGACCATTCAGTCGCCAGACTCGGTGCGAGTTCCACCGTTCCCGGTTTGAAATCAGTTAAGCGATTGTAGATTTGGTCGATCGCAATCACCGAATTACCATCAGTAATATTTCCCGGTTCCAGATTGACAGGCGGCCCGCCCGCACCGTACACTAAAGCGCCCGGTGGAACCGCGGCGGGAGTTGTCGGAGTTGGAGAATTATTGCTAACCGTGTTTGAATTAGTGCTGCAATTTGATAGAATTACAGCCATCCCAAAAACTAGAGCTAATAAAACTAAACGCCAAGATTTTAACAACCTCATCTCAATAGCTCCTGTTTAATAAAAAATTGTACTCATCTAAATAAATTTCTAATTTACTCTTTCTCTCCCCTCTGCGCCCTCTGCGTTCTCTGCGGTTAATTTTGTTAATTAAATATTCAAATCAAATTTAATTAACAAAATATAACACACTGATTACCAATTACCCTTTACCATTACCAGAAAGAATTGGTTTAAAGCCGGAATCCTGATCGAGGAGAAATTAAAATCCGACTATTCATTACTCCAATCCTCGGACTTCCAGGTAGAGGTGGCTGTCAACTGAAAAGCTGTCAACTGTCAACTGAAAAGCTGTCAACTGAAAAAACAGACCTGATTATTGATCGCACCACCAGCCTACAACTCATAACTTTCTTCACCCATATTCCCCAATTCTCGCCTACCCATAAACTCTTCATCCTCTGCTTCCTCAACCGCCAAATCAAAACTTTCAACAACAAATGGCAAACCAGCAGCCATCAAACCGCGCTGAATGCGATCGGACGTTTCGTCAAACAAAACAAATAGCGGATGAACAGCCTCAGCTTCATCGCTGAAAATATGCTTATAGCGGTACGGCATCACCCACTCGTAACTTTTATCCAGCCAAACCTGGCACTGTCGCCAGCGGCCCAACAAATCAGAAAAATCTTCACCAGGGCGGTGAATAAAAACCAAAATTTCCACCCCAATTTTAACTTTCCACTCTGGATCGCACATCAAAATCACCAAATCGCAGGGCAAACAAACTGCCTGTCCGGGCGATATGCTAGTCCCCCCGCTTCCAGCATAGGAGACCCCCTCCCGCAAGCGCGCAATGGGCAATGGAATGGTAATTAAACTTTCGTTAGCGCGGCGAATACTCGGAATCATCTCCATGTACAGCCGATATTTTTTCAGCAGGGCGATCGCTGCCGAAAATTCGCTGTACTGAGCTAGTAAAGCCTCGTAATGTAATTGTTTGACAGACATTTTAAATCAATTAATAATTAATTAGTCAGTTGACAGTTGTTAGTTGACAGTTGACGGTTGACAGTTGATAGTTGTAATTGGCAACTTGTAATTGGCAACTTGTAATTGGCAATTAGTCATTAGTTGGAAACAATTGGTCATTGATTATTATTGAAAAATTAGCCAAAACCATATCACTGACTGAACATTATGAACAACTCAAACAAAGCCAATGACAACTGACAACTGACAACTGTCAACTGTCAACTAACAACTGACAACTGTCAACTGACAACTGTCAACTGACAACTGTCAACTGTCAACTGACAACTGTCAACTGTCAACTGACAACTGTCAACTGACAACTGATTTCTTACAGCTTCTGAAACACTGCGAACATCGGCAGATACATCGACAACAAAATCGAACCTACGATACCACCGACGACAACAATCATCAGAGGTTCTAGCATACTGGTAAGCCCTTTGACTGCTTCTTCAACTTCCGTTTCATAGAAAGCGCCAACTTTCATCAGCATCTTGTCAAGTTCCCCAGTCTCCTCACCAATTGCCATCATTTGAATTGCCAAAGACGGGAAAACTTGCTGTTCTTGCAAAGCAATACTGATCATGCCGCCACTTTGAATTTCCTGTCTGGCATATTCGATCGCATTCGATATCGCCTGATTCCCCGCCACATCTCGCACAATTTCCAAAGAATTGAGAATCGGCACGCCCGATCGCGTCAGCGACCCAAATATCACGCAAAACCGAGCCACAGCAGATTTTTCGATCAAATCTCCAAAAATCGGTAACTTCATCGCAATCCGATCAATTTGCAGGTGGCCCATTGGAGTTTTGTAGTACATATCAAAGGCAAATTTGAGCGCTATAATCACCCCAATAACAGTTATTTGTTGGATCGGAGGCCAAGCCGTACAAAATGCACTAATTGCCAACATAAACAGCGTAAAAGCAGGCAAATCTGCACCAATATCCTTAAAGATTTTAGCGAAAGTTGGCAGCAAGAATATGGTCATTGCGAAAAAAATCACGATCGCGATGGAGAACACAGTCTTCGGATAAGACATCGCCGAATTAATTTCAGCCTCCGTCTTGTGATTTTTTTCCATCATCAGAGCCAGACGATCTAGGGTTTCATCTAGCACACCGCCGACCTCTCCCGCCGCCACCATACTGATAAACAGTTGGTCAAAAACATCAGGAAACTTCGCCATCGCCTCTGCCAAGTTGATACCCTCCTGCACGTCAGCATTCATGCTCCTGAGCGCTCGCTTCAACTTAGCATTAGAACACTGCTCATGCAGCACGGAAAGGCATCTCACGATCGCCACCCCGGCATTAAACATAGCCGCAAACTGACGAGCAAAAATAGCCATATCCTTAACCGTAAGACTGGTAAGGTTATACTCTAGTTGCTCTTGAATCGCACTGAAATCAAAGCCACCTTTCGGTTTTTGACGGATAACGTTGGTAGCCATATATTGCCTCTGAAAATTTATTAAAAGTTAGTTGTCATCAGTCATCAATCATCAGTCATGAACTATTTTTGCGAACTCATGACTAATGACTGCTGACCGAATTAATGAGCCCCTCCCTTACCGCCACCACCAACAGGTGCCGGGCCGATCAAGCGTTCGAGTTCATCAGGCTTAGAAGCCTTGCCCATTCCCGATTCCCAAGTGATTTTACCGGTCTTGTAAAGTTCAGCTAGAGCCATTTCCATCGTCCTCATACCCAACTTCGCTCCCATTTGGATTTGGGAGTAAATCATTGGAGTTTTACCCTCCCGGATCAAGTTAGCCATAGCTGGAGTATTCAGCATGATTTCCATAGCGCAGCAGCGGCCACCCCCAATTTTCATGACCAAATTTTGGCTGGCAATTCCCACCAAAGAGTTCGACACCTGGGCGCGAACCTGGGGTTGTTGAATGGGCGGGAACACGTCCAAAATCCGATCGACCGTTGCACCCGCAGAATTCGTGTGCAGCGTTCCCATGACCATGTGACCCGTTTCCGCAGCCGAAATTGCCAGACCGATCGTTTCCAAGTCGCGCATTTCCCCCACTAGAATCACGTCAGGATCTTCCCGTAGAGCAGCTCTCAGCGCATTAGAAAAGCTCTTAGTATCTTCGCCCTTTTGACGCTGGTGAAACAAACTCTTGATATTCGGAAACACATATTCGATCGGGTCTTCAACTGTCAGAATATGTTCTGACCGCGTCCGGTTGACCAGATCCAACAAAGCCGCCATCGTAGTAGTTTTCCCGGAACCCGTTTGTCCCGTCACCAACAGCATACCTCTGGGTCTCTCCGTCAGATCCCGCAAAACCTGCGGCACACCTAAAGCATCTGCGTTAGGAATCTTAGAAGCCAGAGCCCGCATACAAGCCGCCCAGCAACCCCGCTCCCGGTAGACATTCACCCGGAACCGAGCCAATCCCTTCACCCCGTAGGCGCAGTCGAGTTCCCACTCCATTTCCAAGTGCTTGCGCTGCATATTGTTGAGCATTTGGAAAATTAGGATCTGCACTTCCTCGGCAGCCAGAATGTCGCCGTATTGCGGCTGAGGAGTTAGTTTCCCGCTGACGCGGAAGAAGATAGGCGCGCCCGCCTGGATGTGTATGTCCGAACCCCCTTGCTCTACCAGGGACTCCAGTACGTCTTCAATCATCAGACCCATAGATACCTCTTCTTGATCGAGTTGATAGTTATTGACCAATCTAACTCAGATACATTTAACAGTTAGCAGTCAACCGTCAACTGTCAACCGTCAACTGTCAACTGTCAACTGTCAACTGTCAACTGCTCAATCAATCCAAAAAGCGCGGTGTCAAGCAATACGGACAATCCAGCATCTCCGGCTTCAATTCCGCCCGACAAGTTTTGCAGGTAAGTCCCTGCTTGCGTTTGGCTTTCAGTTCCGCCTCCAGCCCGGAGTCAGTAAACGTCACCCGCTCGACTTCTTCAAAGGTAGTCGCGCCTTCCCGCACCAACTGCAAGCTGTAAGCCAACAACGTTTTCATCCCTTCTTCTACTGCTGCTTCCTTAAGTTGCTCTGTGGGAGCCCCTTGAGTGATCAGAGTTTGAAGCCGCTCAGTATTTTTCAGGAACTCGTAAACCCCTACCCGTCCTTTGTAGCCTAAGCCGCCGCACTTGCGACAAAGTTGCTCGCGTTCTGCTAGTTCCTTCCTTTCCTCCACCGGTATGGTGTTGGCTTTATTAACAGTCAGATCAATTTCTTGAGAAGCCGACAGACCATAGCGACCGAGTTCTTGAGCGGTAGGCTGGTAAGGAATGCAGCATTGGTCGCAAACGCGCCGCATCAGACGCTGAGCTAACACACCCAACAAAGCGGCCGACACCATGAATGGTTCTACGCCCATTTCGTCCAAACGGGCGATCGCCCCAGCCGCGTCATTCGTGTGCAGCGTAGTCAGCACTAAGTGTCCTGTCAAGGCAGCTTCCAAAGCTGTTTTGGCCGTTTCCCTGTCCCGGGTTTCTCCCACCAGAATCACGTCAGGATCTTGCCGCAAAAACGCCCGCAGCAGGTTGGAAAAACTCAAGTCTTTTTCCCGAATTACTTGACATTGGGTAATTCCTGGCAAAGCATATTCGATCGGGTCTTCCGCCGTACTGATATTAACTCCCGGATCATTCCGTTCCGCCAGAATCGAGTACAGAGAAGTTGACTTACCAGAACCCGTCGGCCCCGTCACCAAAATCAGTCCAAACGGACGGCTAGCAGTCTCTCGCACCAAAGCCAGAGTTTCTTGATCCGAGATCAACAAACCCAAACCCAACTGAGTGCTGGAACTGTCCAAAATCCGCAGCACGATTTTTTCTCCGTACCGCGAAGGCAAGCTGTTCACCCGGAAATCCACCGTGCGTCCCTCAAACATCCGGCGGATGCGACCATCTTGAGCTTGTCGGCGTTCGGCAATGTCTAGGTTGGCAATAATCTTGAAACGAGCCGTAATCGCTTGCACTACCTGCTTGGGAAACCGGAAATACTCTTGCAGCACCCCATCCTTCCGCATCCGTATCCGCATAAACTCTTCTTGAGGTTCTACGTGGATGTCAGACACCTTTTCCGACAAAGCTTTAGCCAAAATGATGTTGACAGCCTTAATTACCGGAGCCGCCCCAGCATCGTCTATGGTGTTCGCTAAGTCTTCTTGGTCGGAACTCACCTCTTCCAGCGAGAGTTCGCCAAAATCTCCGTCCCCTAACTCCAGCTTTCTCTGCTTTTCGGCTTCTGCTATTTTGGCTGCTACCTTAACTTGATCGTCTTGATAGGTCGAAGTTATGTCCTGATAGTCGTCTGGCGTAATCACCCGTCGCTGCAAAGCCAAGCCGTGAGGCTGTAAAATCCGCCGCAAATCTTCTATGGCGTTGAGGTTGTCGGGGTCTACCATTGCCACTAAAACCGCTGGAGGCTCAGTTTCAGTCTTCGCTACGGGTAAAAAACGACCTTGGTGACAAATGTCGATCGAAATTTTCAGCCCATCGAGCATAATTCCGAGTTGCTCGTTCGACATTTCGCTCATTTCTGGGTCATACGCTTCCACCCCGTAGACTATCTTCCGTTCAAACATCTGCTGCTTCTTGTAAAGCCGCAGCAATTCTGGGGGCAACTGCTGGCCGGTAAGTGCTTCTAATACCTCCGTCAACCGCTTGCCCGACTTCCGGCTTTCAATTTGAGCTTGATTCAGTTGGTCTCCGTTGACGTAACCCGACTGAATCATCTTGTTGAGAGCCGGAGTAAATTTGCTTACAGCAACTAGCGATGTGGTGGAGCGAAACCCCTGGGGTGTGTTAGTCATAAAAACACTCAATAGGTGGGAACTGAGAGGAAAACTAACGCGGGCTTTTAACCCCCGTCTTCTTTGCTTATGGATGAGCTATCATGTTCTGGCTCGATCCCTATATGTCAAGTGTAAGCTCGTAGTCTCCTCTAATTTTCGTCTACAAATTGACGAGACGTTGGAGGGAGTTGCGGATGCTTGAAATCAGATCTTGTTCGTTGAGTGCGATCGTTGCCTACTTAGCCGATCGACCTGCGAGATACTCTCGTTATAGCCTCATGGCACATCACTTGGGGATTTGCACCGTAGGGGTGTGTCGCCTTTCCACGATCGTTCTATATTCGCAAATTGTTTGGTCAAATTACAGTGCCCCTGCTGGCGCGGTGCATCACTAGGTTAAAGATCCGCTATGCGATCTTTGATGATCATAGCTTTGACTAAAGCGTCGATCGGTCTTTTGAGATATATTTTGATTAATTATGTGCGATCGCGCACAGCCCGATCGTCCAGCCGGAGTCCGAGCGCGCAGATTTTGAGCAGCTCTACTTTTGAGTCTGGAAATATTAATATAATTCTACGCTGGTGTCCTAACTGATTAGTAAGTCCGCAAGACCCGCTAATTTGTCTGATTTGAATTACCCAAAATCAAGACTTCAAGCGACTTTAGTATGAATTAAATCCTTGACGCTTGCATCAGAATCAGAGAGTATCTCAGTTTGATAAAAAGCATTTTTTAGAAGTGCGAGCCGGAAAGCTCTGCCGATATATTTAGTCCCCAACAAGCAGCCAACCAAAGCTTTTTGCTGGCTCATACTATCGGTATAGATATAAACGACCATTTTAATATTTTATTGAAAGCTTTGAGGCATTCCTCCACAAAGGCAGGAAATATCCTCTGAATGAGATAGTGCCATAAACAGTAAATTCTAGTTTTCTAGATTTACCCGGTTAACTGTATCTGCTAGAATTGATAGGGTTCTGTCGCGCAGCTTTTATGATTGACGAGGAAAAACAGCAAGATCTAGATCCTAACTCAACTGGGGAAACCCCAGAGGGTTCGCCAATGGCAAGCGAAACTCCGCCGGCACCAGCAAACTCGAACGGATCTGCCGATTGGGAGCTCGAACTTGCTCAAGCTTATCAAAGCGCTCAGCCCGATCGCAAGAGAGCAAACGCATCCGGGGATACTGTTACAGGCAGTTCCACCAACAGCCCGACAGCAGACGCGGCTGAGTCGTGGCAGAGGGAACTAGCCTCTGTAACCGATGAAAAAGAGGCTTTAAAAACTCAGTTGCAAGCCACATCCGCTCAACTAGAAGACCTGAAAAATCAAAATCTCCGCCTAGCAGCAGATTTTGACAACTTCCGCAGGCGCACCCAAAAGGAAAAAGAAGAGTTAGATTTACAGGCAAGGTGTATCACGATCAAAGCCCTGTTGCCGGTGATCGACAATTTCGAGCGCGCTCGATCGCACATCAAGCCACAAAACGACGGTGAGATGAACATTCACAAAAGCTACCAAAGCGTTTACAAGCAAATGGTAGATGGCCTCAAACAAATCGGGGTTTCTCCGATGCGCCCCGAAGGTGAACAGTTTGATCCCAACCTCCACGAAGCTCTCCTCAGCGAGCCCACAGACGAACATGAGGAAGGCACAATCATCCAAGAACTAGAACGCGGGTACATTCTGGGCGATCGCGTCTTGCGGCACGCCAAAGTGAAAGTTGCAGCGCCTGGGATATCTGTGGTAGCCTCAGATGAAAATCCCGATAGTTCGGAAAGTTAATCGGGATACAAGCTACTGCATTCTGAGAAGTCACTGACCCCCGAAGAGAATTCGGGGGCCCCAAGGTGGCAGACTGACCAACTTCTTAATTCAGGACTAAAAGCAGGTCATTCAGTTGACAGTTGACAGTTGACCTGGGACAGCGACCTTTACCTAGAAGGAAGAGGATTGGAGTAATGAATAGTCTGATTTTAATTTCTCCCGATCAGGGTTCCGGCTTTAAACCAATTCTTTCTGGTCAGCGCTTTCTCAACAAATTCTGAAAAATGCTTTAACCCGTCCAAAAATGGGTACAAACCCCCGACTTAAGTCGTGGATGCTCCCAAAATTTTAGACCAAAGTTTAAGATCCCAGATTCATCTTTGGGAGTCAATCTAAAATCTAAAATCTAAAATCGACTTGCCCGTCTTTGATATTGGATTAAGATATCAAGTTGGTTTCCTAAAAATCTAGTCAGGTGATGCTTGTTAAAACAAGCTGAGTCGTTTTTGATCCCCCAATTTGTAGTTGGAAGTTTCCAAACATCCCACAAAGTTTTATGAGGCGCTATGGGAAAAATTATTGGAATTGACTTAGGCACGACCAACAGTTGTGTAGCTGTATTGGAGGGCGGTAAACCAGTCGTGATCGCCAATTCTGAGGGCGGCCGCACAACTCCGAGCATTGTAGGATTTGGCAAGGGGGGCGATCGCTTAGTCGGTCAACTAGCCAAGCGGCAAGCTGTAACTAATGCTGTAAATACTGTTTACAGTATCAAACGATTTATCGGGCGCAGGTGGGACGACACGGAAGAAGAACGATCCCGCACTCCCTATACCTGCATCAAAGGCAAAGACGACACCGTTAACGTCCAAATTCGGAACAAGGTTCACACCCCTCAAGAAATCTCGGCAATGGTACTCCAAAAGCTCAAGCAAGATGCTGAAGCTTATTTGGGACAAGCTGTTACCCAAGCCGTAATTACAGTGCCGGCATACTTCACAGATGCTCAGCGCCAAGCTACTAAAGACGCAGGTACGATCGCAGGTTTAGAAGTCCTGCGGATTGTCAATGAACCGACGGCGGCCGCCCTTTCCTACGGGCTGGACAAGCAAAATATCGAACAAAAAATCTTGGTCTTTGACCTCGGCGGTGGTACTTTCGACGTTTCGATCCTGCAACTGGGAGACGGAATTTTTGAAGTCAACGCCACCGCAGGTAACAACCATCTCGGAGGAGATGACTTTGACGACTGCATAGTTCAGTGGCTGGTAGAAGCTTTCCGAACTCAAGAAGGCAGTGACCTCTCAATAGACAAAATGGCCTTGCAGCGCCTCCGAGAAGCTGCGGAAAAGGCGAAAATTGAACTCTCTCTCTCGCAATCCACATCCATTAATTTGCCCTTCATCTCTTCTGATGAAAAAGGGCCGAAGCACTTGGAAATGGATCTCTCCAAGGCTCAGTTTGAAAAACTTGTCGGTCATTTGGTGCAGGCGACGATAGATCCGGTGACTCAAGCCCTCAAAGACGCAAGTCTTACCCCTAAAGATATAGACAGGATTATTTTAGTCGGAGGCTCAACCCGAATTCCGGCAGTTCAAGAGGCAATTAGCAAGTATTTTGGCGGCGCTTCTCCCGATAAATCGGTGAATCCCGACGAAGCTGTAGCCGTAGGCGCGGCAATTCAAGCCGGAGTGTTGGGCGGCGAAGTCAAAGATTTGCTGCTGCTAGACGTGACGCCACTTTCCTTGGGACTCGAAACCTTGGGCGGTGTGTTCACAAAAGTGATCGATCGCAATACAACTATCCCCACCAGTCGATCGCAAATGTACAGCACCGCCGCAGACGGACAAACCTCCGTAGAAATTCACGTCCTCCAAGGCGAGCGCGCATTAGTTAAAGACAACAAAAGTCTCGGCAAATTCCTGCTCAAAGGCATTCCCGCAGCCCCCCGTGGTGTACCTCAAATCGAAGTTACCTTTGAAATCGATGCCAACGGCATTCTCAAAGTAGCCGCAGAAGACAAGGGAACCGGCAAAGAACAAAGCATCCAAATCTCCAATACAGGAGGATTGACCGAAACCGAAGTCGAGCGAATGCGGCAAGAAGCCGAACTTTATGCCGACGAGGACATCAAGCGCGCTCAAGTCGTCGAACTCAAAAATCAAGCCGACACCCTGGTCTATAATTGTGGTGTCACTTTGAAAACCAACGCGCAATTGCTGGGCGACGACCTCAAAGCCGAAGCCGAAACAGCAACAGCAGCCTTGAAGGCGGCGATGGCTAACCCTGACATTACAGGCGAGGAACTCACGCCCGCAATCGAAGCTTTCAAGCAACTGCTATACTCCCTCGGGACAGCAGTCTACGAGCAAGCCCGCAGCGGGGTAGCCCCCTCTTCGGCAGAGGTTGAAAGCGAGATGATGTCAGAAATAGAAGAGGTTGCAGCTACCGAAGACAGCATTTTGCTGACAGAAGAGCTGCTGGTGGCGATCAAACCTCCACCACCAGCTCCATCACCAGCTCCATCACCAGCTCCGTCACCAGCGCAACCAAAGGCGCAAGTAAAGCGGGAACCAAAACCGGAACCAAAACCGGAACCAAAACCGGAACCAAAACCGGAACCAAAGTCAAAGCGACAGCCAAATCCACAGTCAGAACCAAAACCGAAGGTTCCAGAACCTGAAGTTGATGATATGAATCCTTTCCTTTAGATCTGAAAAGATAAAAATTAAAAGTTAAAAATGATTATTTTTGATTTTTAATTTGGTAACTTCAGGAAAGGTCGCCCGTTTCTTTTTCGTACACTTTTTGTTATTTACCTCCAGGCAAGCAGCTTTATGGCCGGTGATTACTATGAAATATTAGGCGTTTCTCGCAGTGCAGACAAAGAGGAAATTAAGCGTGCTTACCGTCGTCTAGCTCGCAAGTTCCATCCAGATGTCAACAAAGAACCAAGTGCCGAGGAGCGGTTTAAAGAAATTAACCGCGCTTACGAGGTACTCTCAGAACCAGAAACTCGCGCCCGTTTCGATCGTTTTGGCGAAGCAGGCGTGAGCGGTGCAGCAGCGCCGGGGTTCCAAGACTTCGGCGACAGCTTTGCCGATATTTTTGAAAGCTTCTTCCAGGGTTTTCAAGGAGGAGCGGGCGGCCAACAACAACAAGGTCGCAGACGCAGCGGCCCAGTGCGCGGAGACGATTTGCGGCTCGACTTGCGGCTGGAGTTTCGCGAAGCAGTGTTTGGTGGAGAAAAAGAACTTCGCATTAAGCACCTAGAAACCTGCGAAACTTGCAGTGGAACTGGCGCCAAGCCGGGAACTAGACCCCAAACTTGCTCGACTTGTACCGGCAGCGGCCAAGTCCGCCGTGCTACCCGCACTCCTTTCGGCAGCTTTACTCAAGTTTCAGTTTGCCCTACCTGTAACGGCACTGGGCAAGTGATTGAGGACAAGTGCGAAACTTGTGGCGGCCGGGGCCAGAAAGAAGTGATGAAAAAGCTGAAAATCACTATTCCGGCTGGGGTTGACAATGGTACTCGTTTGCGGGTTTCCAATGAAGGGGATGCTGGCAAACTGGGCGGGCCGCCTGGTGATCTTTACGTGTTCTTGGCTGTGAATGAAGACCCGCTATTTAAGCGGGACGGCATTAACGTTAATTCGGAAGTGAAGATTAGTTATTTGCAAGCAATTTTGGGCTGCCGGTTGGAAGTGGAAACGGTAGACGGGCCGACGGAATTGTTGATTCCTACGGGAACTCAGGCGAATACTGTTCTGACTCTGGAGAAAAAAGGTGTGCCTAAGTTGGGAAATCCTGTCAGTCGCGGCGACCATTTGATTGCGGTGTCTATTGATATTCCGACTAAGGTGACGGCTGAGGAACGTGAGTTGCTGATGCAGCTTGCTAAGCTGAAGGGCGATCGTACTGGTAAAGGTGGCTTGGAAGGATTTCTGGGCAATTTGTTTCAGAAATAAGCAAATATTTGACACTCAATGGGTGTCAAATTTTCCTGTTTCATAATTCGCCAGCGTTTTATTTAATTCTCTCTCAAAAAAATGAGCGCAATTGCGCTCATTTTGCCAGTGAAGAATAATCATGGGGCAATTGGTGGGAGTAGTCCTCAAAAAAAAGAGACCAATTGGTCTCAAAAATCGGCGGTAGAATAATTCGCCGACAACTGGTTTAATTCTCTCTCAAAAAAATGAGCGCAATTGCGCTCATTTTGTACAGGTAGAATAATTACTCGGCAATGGGTTCACGAAAAAATAAGGGTTTCAGGAATTGAGATGGGAAATTTGAGAATCAAAAACGCATTATGAATTCAACATCCACAATTGAACATCCCAAATCCCCAGATGCCAAAATCGATCTGCGGGGGACTCCGTGTCCTTTGAATTTTGTCCGCACTAAACTGCGCTTGGAGCAAATGCCACCGGGTGCTGTTTTGGAGGTGTGGCTGGACGCTGGGGAGCCGATCGAACAAGTACCTGATAGTCTGAAAATGGAAGGCTACCAGATTCTCGAAACCCAATTTATTGCGGATGAGTCGGATTCCGGCTTTTTTGCGATGAAAGTGCAGCGCCCAGAACAAAAGGCAGCAGAATGAGCTTGAATTCGTCCTTGCTAGTCGGTACTGTGGTGGCTGTTCAGGCTAACTTTTACCGAGTCAGGTTAGATCCAGCAGTCGGCATTCATGAGCATATATCCTTGGTGGATGCTCCAACTCTCCTATGCACTCGCCGCACTCGACTGAAAAAAATTGGTCAACAGGTGATGGTGGGCGATCGCGTGGTGGTAGACGAACCAGACTGGACTGACCGCCGAGGTGCAATTTCAGAAGTCTTCGGGCGCCGCACAGAACTCAATCGCCCGCCTGTCGCTAATGCCGATCGCATTCTCCTGGTTTTTGCCCTCGCCGAACCGGATTTAGACCCCGCCTCATTAACTCGGTTTTTAGTTAAGGCAGAATCTACAGGTTTAGAGGTGAGTTTGTGTTTGAACAAATGCGATTTGGTCACGCCGCAGGAATTGGAACAGTGGCGCGATCGACTTTCAGGCTGGGGCTACGAACCAATGTTTATTAGTGTTCGCAGCGGCTTAGGAGTCCAGGAAGCGCTGGCTAATTTTAAAAATAAAATTTCTGTCAAAAAAGTTGCTTTTAACCACCTATCGGACAAAATAGATGGTTCTATGTTGCCATCTGAAGATAACTCCATACTTGCAAATTCGGTAGATCCGTTAGATGCGTTAAATTCCGTACAAAATCCTTTGCCGAACTTCGTTGATGGCCACATCCCAGACCATATAACGATAATTTGCGGCCCTTCTGGGGTAGGGAAGTCTAGCCTAATCAATCAACTGATTCCGGCGCTGAAGCTGCGAGTGAACGCTGTTTCTGGCAAACTCGGCCGCGGGCGGCACACGACTCGCCACGTCGAACTATTTGAACTCCCCGACGGCGGACTTTTGGCAGATACTCCGGGCTTTAATCAGCCGGCTCTGGAATCCGATCCGTCCGAGTTAGCTGAATATTTCCCAGAAGCGCGCCAGAGGCTGGCTTTGGGTAGCTGCCAGTTTAGCGACTGTTCGCACCGAGAGGAGCCGAATTGTGTGGTGCGGGGCGATTGGGAGCGCTACCAGTATTACTTGAATTTTATGGAAGAGGCGATCGTCCGCCAACAAGCTCTGCAAAACTCCAGCAGTGCCGAATCGAGTTTGAAGCAGCAAACCAAGTCGGATGGTACGCAGCAGTACGAACCGAAGCTGCTAACTAAAAAATATCGCCGCTCTTCCCGCCGCCTGCAACACCAGTCGCTGCAAGATATGTGTCAAGAAGACTTAGAGGAATTCTGAGGAAGTCGCCCCCTGATCGCCCGCAAGGAGGCTGAAAATATTACCAAGACTTACCCAGCAACCGGATTAGATGGAGTAAGATACTTCTTTGCAGCCCGATGCCTCGGTAGCAAGAACCGGTTTCTTTAGTTACGAGTGCGTCTAGGACTGAGTACATTAATCGCTAAAATTAAATGGCCGATAATTTGTTAAAAAAAGTAGAACAGAAGCAAAAGTTAGCGGGTAGTGCAGGAGCAACAATATTGTGAATATTCAAGAACTGTTTCAAAAAGGCGGCCCCGCCATGTGGCCCCTGTTGGTGTTATCGATTCTATCTGTAAGTACAATTATCGAGCGCTTGTGGTTCTGGGCGAGCCTCTTGAGCAAAGAAAAGCAGATAGTTAATCGCATTCTCGAAGCGGCCCGCAGCGATTGGGGGGCGGCTAGCGACATTGCCAGACAAGCCAACCGTCAGCCGATCGGGCGATTTCTTTCTGCACCCCTGCGGTTGTACAATCCTGAACCAGATTTATTTCGACTCGCACTCGAAGCTTCTGCTGATGAAGAGTTGGCTTCTATGCGCCGCGGCGACAAAATCTTAGAAGCTACGATCGCTCTAGCCCCTTTGCTGGGCTTGCTGGGAACAGTTTTGGGCTTGATGAACTCGATCAATTCGATCGGCGGCGACATCAGCACGCAGGCAATGAAGGGGGTGACTGACGGGATCAGCACCTCGCTAATCACTACCGCTACTGGGATGATAGTAGCAATTTTTACATTGGCATTTTATCGGATATTTCAAGCTTTTTTGTTCAATCAGGCAAAAATATTTCGCAAAGCTGGAAACGAACTGGAATTGCTTTATAGGCAATACTGGCCTGCGGCTAATGCTAAAGGTGGATCGCCCGGTGCAGAACACAGTAATTCTTCCTTTGGTTCCGATGGTTTGAACAGGCGTTCTCTCAATTCTCAAGAATCGGGAGAACGGAACCGGGAGCCGAAATTGAAAGGTTCCGATCCTGATGTTGATTCAACTTCTAATAATTAGAACAAAGGAGAACTGATGAAGATTCACTTAGATACTCCTGCTGAAGAGGCTCGGATTGAACTGCTTCCTTTGATTGACGTGATATTTTGCATTCTGACATTTTTTCTGCTGGCGGCTTTGCAAGTAACTGGCCAGCAAGCAATTAGTGTCGATTTGCCCAAGGCGAAGACGGGACAAAGGCAGGTGCGAGAGATGCTGATTGTCAGCATTGACGATTTCGGACAAACTTATATAGACCAATTGCCTGTTAATTACCAACAGCTCGATCGAGTTTTAAAGAGTTTCCAGAAGACAAATCCTGCCGGGTTAACGGTGTTGTACGCTCCTCAAAATGCTAAATACGCCAAAGTTGTGGAGGTTTTAGACAAATTACGAGAGGTAGGGGGCGATCGAGTATCCCTGGCAACACTACCTAGTTCGGCTTCCTCTGGGCAGCCAAATCCGTCGCTTCCCAATTCTGGCATTCCTGCGGCACCTTCGGGCAATATCGGTCAACCGCTGCCCTCTCCTGTGGCTCCAGGACAGCAGCAGTTCAATCCCAATCAGTTTCAATCCCCTCTCCCGGCTCCGGGGCAGCAGCAGTTCAATCCCAATCAGTTTCAATCTCCTCTCCCGGCTCCGGGGCAGCCTAGCAACTCTGGGGCAAATCTGGGCATTCCTCCGGTTTCGCCTGCACCCACAACTCCCAATTTGAGACCCGGAGTGGCAACTCCACCGCAGAATGTCGGGCCCTCCAATTAGCTAAAAGCAAGTTCGGCAACGAGCAGTGTACGGGAGTCAATGGATGGATGTTGAGGGAATAAGGGAGAAGGGAGATTTTTCCCACTCTCCCCATCTCCCACTCTCCCCATCTCCTACTCCCGGAGAGAATCTCTGCCAGACTTGGTATAAATGGCTTCAATTATTTTGGTTCATACTGAGCCTTTTTTCTTTTAACAAGTAGATATAGTTGGTATATGGCTGCGGAAGGAACTTTTGCAGAAATTTCGCCATCTCTATCCTTAAGTTATTTCCTTGGACGGATGGTAACTTTGTCAAATAATTGTTACCTTTTGTAATATACTAAAGTGATATGGGCTGGCTGGGCATCCTGAAACCAACAGCCGATCGCTGAAACAATTTACAAATCTGGTTAATCCAGGTTTTCACTGTCAAGTCACCTTTACTTACAGAGGAGTCTTCCGTCATGAGCCAACCAGCAGAATTGTCTTTGGAGCAGCAATTTAGCCTGTGTTCCTTCAAAACCCAGGTAAGTGACATGAGCCGCGAACAAGCTCAGGAGTTTTTGGTAAAGCTTTACGAGCAAATGATGTTGCGCGAAACTATGTACCGCCATTTTCTCAAACACCACTGGGGTTTAGAACCCAATCCAGGTCTTGAGTAGCTTAGAGTCGCAGTCGGCGACCTCCGTCTCTTACTCTCTTCCCTCAGATGGAAATGAGTTGGGGGTGATGGGGCGTCACTCTTTGGACACAAGGCTTCAGAAGGCTTCAGAGGGAAGAGGGAAGAGGGAAGAGGGAAGAGGGAAGAGGGAATGCGCAATAAAATCAGAGGTTTCAGCAGTTAAGACCGTTACGAAGTTCTTGGCGCGGTTGCTATAGAAGACTTAGGCAGAAAGTATCTGCACAGACTCATCATTTAGCGGGAAAATTTGACCGTTTCTTTCTTAATGTAAGTCAATTTCGGGAGTCGATATGAGCAATTAGTCGATCGACAGTGTGACAGATCGCAGAAATAATTGATCTGGGATAGACTCAAAACCTGGATAATTTTTGAGAATAAGTTTTAAGTTTTTAATCATATAAATAGATTTGTCTTAAGTTGCAGCGGATGAGGTTTGAAAAGAATGGCGTTAGTCGGACATCTGAGCGCGACCTCCGACTAGCAAGACCTTCAATTTTGATATCAAACCCCAGAACTCGCAACTTGTAACCCTAGAAAGAGTTATTCCGCCTGACGTTCTAGAGTTGCCTCCATCGTACTCGTCAAGTAATGACCAGACATGATGCCGCTAGATTGGTAGTAGCGGTTGTCATCAACGCGGTGGAGGGTATCAAAACCCGTCCGTCGTTGGCGTTCATCTCCGAGTACCCAGTAACGTTGGACGATCGACTGAGGAGCAATCCAACCTTCGCCCTCGACGCGGCCGAGTTCGCTGTGTTGGAGTACAAAAGTATACTGCCGTTCATCGCTGTCGAGGTGTCCTCGGTACTGCAAAATAATTTCTTCCCGATCGCCCCCAGGAAACACGAGCTTCGTCACCATATTGAACCAATCTGTTCGGTTCCAACTGACTAAAGTTTTACCTTTAACCGTAATTGGCACGCCATTGCGCTCAATCCAACTTCCTTCGAGCGTCCATTGGCCTGATTCCATTAAAAACGTGTGAGCCACAGTGCTGTTCCTATGCTTTTCCTGCTGGCTAAAATGCTGGTGCAACAACGCACAGCCGTTGTCCCTCAGACTCTATGCTATCATGCCCAACTGTGCCAACAAGAGTTAATTTCTCCTAACAGAACCGGTGCGCAAGCACCAGTAACTTGAGGCAGATTGCCGGGAATACCCCGAACCCGCCAGGCGGCTAAAACCGCGAAAGCGATCGCCTCTTTAAAATCTACACTCAAGCCGGCCTCAGAAGTAGTCAACACTTGCACTGGATGCAATTGTGCTTGCAATCGGCGTTTCAAGTAGAGATTGTGGCTGCCGCCCCCACACAGTAAAACTCGATCGGGCATTTGTGGCAAAAAAGTTTGGTAACTGTGAACGATCGAAGCAACAGTCAGTTCTGTCAGAGTAGCCAGCACATCAGCAGGACTGAGGTTGTTACCTTGAGCCTCGACCAAACAACGGTTAAAATAGTCTACACCAAATAACTCTCGCCCTGTAGATTTGGGAGGTGCTTGGAGGAAAAATGCTTGCTGGAGCCAATTTTCTACTAAAGCTTGACAGGGAGTCCCGCTGGCGGCCCAAGCTCCACCTTGATCACAAGTTTTAGCACCGTCTGAGAAGTGTTCCACTGCCAAGTCTAAAAGCGAATTTGCCGGCCCCGTATCCCAGCCCAAGATACCATCGCCTAGATGCGAAACCACAGACTTGTCCGCCAATTCCTCATCTCTCCTAGCAGGAAGATAAGTAAAATTTCCAATTCCACCGAGATTTTGGATGCAGAGGCTGCGGTTGGGTTCGGCTAGCAGGCAGGCATCAACTATTGGGACTAAGGGTGCTCCTTGACCCCCTGCGGCAATGTCTGCCGATCGAAAATTGCTCACAGTAGTAATGCCTGTCAATTGCGCAATGAGCGCCCCCCGGCCGAGTTGCAAGCTGTAACCCATGTCTGAGCCGGGCGTGTGTGCAGCAGAAACACTGCTCTTTTCGGCATTCCCTGGCGGTCGGTGGTAGACGGTTTGACCGTGAGAGCCAATTAATTCTGCTTTATCATATTCTGCTTGAATTGTCAAGGCTGCCGCGGCAAATTCTTGGGCGATGGCATCATCTAATTCGGCGAATTCAACCATTGACAAAGCTGAGCCGCTGCAAACCGAGAGAATTTGCGATCGCAAAGTAGCAGGATAAGGGAAAGTCTTGCCGGCCACCAAATTCACTTTTAAGTCTGTTTGGGAACCGACCACATCCACCAAAGCAGCATCAATGCCATCCACCGAGGTGCCGCTGATCAAACCGATAACGCGAACCATTCGATTTTAGATTTTAGGTTGGGAGATTGAGAGATTTTGAGATTTTGAGGTGCGCGAGGGCGCGAGAATATTATTTTAAATCCATCGTCACGATCACCACAGTAATATTATCCCGTCCCCCTTTATCCTTAGCTGCTTCAATCAAGGCAATTGCAGCACCCTCGCCAGCGCGAATCGACTTCAGAGGCGAAGCAATCAAAGGATCGGAAAGTTCCTCAGTCAAGCCGTCACTGCACAGCAGCAAGCGATCCCCAGGCTTTACGTCCACCGGCAAAATATCTATTTCCCGCAAATCATCGCGGCCCAAACATTGGGACAAAACGTGACGCCAAGGATGACTGCGAGCCTGATCCGGAGTCAGGGCCTTTCTTTTCACAGCCTGAGCCACCCAAGTCTGGTCTTCAGTAATCTGCTCCAAGCGAGCTCCGTGCAGCCGGTACAAACGAGAGTCCCCGATATTAGCGCACCAAGGTCTGCCCTCATCCCTAAAGATCAGAACCACAGCCGTAGTACCCATATCAGCGCGCTCAGGATGGTCAAGCTGATCCGTCAAAATTGCTTGATTGGCAATTAAAAAAGCCTTTTCCAACAACTGTGGAGAATCTTCAGGCCCTTCCCAATGTTCGATCAAATAAGATTGAATCGCCCCAGTCGCAATCCGGCTGGCTTCTTGACCTCCGGCGTGTCCTCCCATGCCGTCAGCCACTATGAAAAATCGCCCGTCAGGGTCTATGTAGTACGAATCCTGATTTACGGAACGAACTAGCCCTGTGTCTGTCTTACCTGCGAAAGAGCGTTTCATAGATTGGGTGATTGGACTCATCGAACTTGAAATCTTGATTTAACTGGTGCAATTTTTGATAACAAAACTTAAATCCCGAACGAGACTTGAAATTTCTGCCGATCGCTAGTCTTGGAAAAATTGTACTTCATTAGCCTTACATTGTAGATCGTCTGATGCTCATTCCGTCTGCAAATTTCCGTAAATCAAGCCGCCTGAACCAGCGGCTGCCCCAAAAAACTGGATTTCTACCAAAAATTAGAGGTTTGGCTGGCTAAAAATCAAGAAAGCCAAGTTTTGAGCATCAAAGTAAGTGCTGTGAATTTTATAAATCCGTTGTCAGCCAGCCAAAACTTAACATTCACTCGTCAAATTTTGGCTGGTGAGAAATCTCAAGCCGGAAATTTTTGATCCCAAATTACCCGCATTATGACATTCTGTCTAATCGATCGATCCGTCGGAACAAACGCAGCAGAGCTAATCCCGCACCAGCAGCTAGCAACCCCACAGCGACAGCCGCCCAGACTTGATTGCTGACAAACAAAATTGTCGCAGACAAAGTAAAAGCACTCATCATCAAAGTATAATTCGTGCCCATTTGAACACTGGTCATGCGACGCATCAACCGCTCAGCTTCGGCAGAACGGACGCGAATCCGCAAATCTCCCTGTTCGAGTTTATCAATAGTCTCCTCAATCCGGCGGGGCAAACCCAAAGCAGTCGAACTCACCTGAGCCGCTTGGCGGCCGAGTTCGTTAAAAATGCTGCTAGTTGCATCAGGTCCATTTCCATTACTCATAAGCTGCATGGCAAAAGGTTGTGCCACCTCCATAAAGTTAAACTCGGGATCTAAACCCCGACCGACCCCTTCAATTGTTGAAAAAGCTCGCATTACAAAAGTAAAGGTAGCTGGGAAGCGAAAAGGTTGGTCGTAGGCAATATCGTAAAGGTCGTCGGTAATCGCGCTCACCGACTGCTCTTCAAAAGGCTTGTCCATGAAGTTATCCAGCATATACTGGATCGATCGGCGCACTGGACTCATATCACCTGTCGGAACCAAAGCGCCCAGATTGATGAGAGAATCCATAATCCGCTGTCCATCCTTAGAAGCAACGCCGTAGAGAGTCTCCATCAGTCCTTCGCGGACGTTGGACTGAATTTGCCCCATCATGCCGAAATCATAGAAAATCAGAGATCCCTGGGCACTAACAGCGATATTACCGGGGTGTGGGTCAGCGTGGAAAAAACCATCGTTGAGCAACTGCCGCAAATAGGCTTTGGCGCCTAACTGAGCGATTAATTTGCGATCGATCCCGGCAGCTTCGAGAGCTTCGTAGTGACTGATTTTAATCCCTGGTAAGTATTCCAAAGTCAGCACTCGCGGAGCCGCGTACCGCCAATAAACTCGCGGCACTTGCACCCAGTCGCAGTTGCTAAAATTGCGGCGAAAAGTATCAGCATTGCGGCCTTCATGGAGATAGTCAATTTCCAGCCATAGAATGCGACAACATTCCTCATAAATCCCCATCCAATCTCGGCCGCGGCCCCACTTAGGATGGTTTTGAAAGTAACGAGCAATTCCCTTAAGAATTTGCAAATCTATTTCAAACAGCTTCCGCAGTCCAGGGCGTTGCACTTTGACTACGACTTCTGGGCCCGAATGCAGTTGAGCTTTGTGTACCTGACCGAGACTAGCAGCGGCCAAGGGCACCGGGTCAAAGCTGCGGTAGAGTTCCTGAACTGTCTTGCCCAAATCTTGCTCGACAATTATTTCTAACTGTTCGTAGCTGAAAGCAGGCACTTTATCTTGCAGCTTAGAAAGTTCCTCGACAAACTCTGCGGGGAACAAATCGGCACGGGTGGAAAATAATTGTCCAACTTTAATGAAAGTCGGACCTAAATCCAAGAGTGTTTCTCGAACCCAGATAGCTTGAAAGCGGCGTCTGGAAACTTTCTTTTCTTCAGTTACGCCTCCCCAGTAGCTCCAATTTTTGCTGTCGAGCCACAGCGAAGCCAGCCAGAGCAGGACAAAGGCCCAAATGTCGAAGAAGCGCCGCTTCCGGGAGTATTTTTCGCGATTCCAGCGATAAGCTTTACTTTTGTAGGATTTACCAGCAGTTTTTAGCTCATCGGCTTCGCTAGTGCGCTTGGGGGAGCGCTGGCGATTAACAGAGTCATCAAGGAGAGCAGACACTTGGGTTCCCAAATTGCTTATTTTATGTTGTAGCTTTGATTGCAGGTAGGAAGGTGGGTACAAATAAACATTAGGGAGGATGAGGGCGGGTTTTGCCTTGATAAACTCGCTTGTATCTCGTGATTCTTAGCTAAACCCGCCCCTACCAGATACTATTGTTTTTTTGCAATGACCTACTTAGGAGCGCAGGAGCGCATTGCTTTGCGCTCACGTAGTCGTAAATAATAGTTGTTGCGGTCGGATCTTTTTAAGGCAAACTGCTGCGGTAGCGCTGTAATTCCGATCGCACCAGGGCGACTTCGGCGCGCAGTTCGTCAATGGTGACTTGCAAGTCGGCGGGATGGATGTCTTGAATGGTAGTGGTGCTGGTTGCAGTGCCTCTGGTCTGCATTGCTTCATCCGCAGATCGATTTGCGCGTTCTACAACTCGATCGGTGAACTGGCGCAGGCGTTCTCTTTGTTCGGCATCAAATTTGCCGAGTTCGGAGAAAGCGTTGGTTGCTGCGCTTTCTAATTGCTCGTATAGTGCTTCGGCAACTGCTCTGCCTACAAAAAAAGCATGAACTGGTGGTTTACTCATAAAAAAATCTCTGTGCGCTTCCGCAACAAATTATAACTTGATTCTCCCCGATGGTGCTTGTTCCCAAAGAAAGGAAGTTTGCCGGAAATGATCTACTGCCCGGAGCGTAGCCGGGAAACAAACAATTTTTTTCATGGTTCGCGATCGCACATAGGGCCCCACCACGGTAAATCGGTGCATTCTCAGCTCTGGTGTTACTAAAGGCTTTCTCAAGCTTAGTAGGGTTGGCAGAACTAATGCGCGATATCACACAACGCAGGCCATCGTGCTTCAATGTTAACATAATTTATAACTAAATATCAAATATTTATACGTTTTATTTTGCGTGGGATTCAGAGTGCTTAGGGAATAGGAAATATTCGATAAATTCCGGCATAGGCTGTTGCTATTTTATGAGCTGATCGCAGGTTGTGCGAGATGATCCGTGGTGCGGAATGGCGTTATTTTATCCACAATCGATTGATATTTACTCACTCCTCAAAGCAAGTATTAGTCCGCCCTTTTAACCAACAAAAAGAATACTAATTTGTCGCCGGTTCAGGAAACGGCACTGTTGGTTCTGCAACAGGGGGCGGGGAGTAAGGTGCGATCGAAGTATCGGAATTGCTGCCGCTTTGGCTTGGTATTGGCGGTTCGGCCGATCCTACAACCGGTGATGGTATTGTTGGCGCGGATTCTTCCTGTGGAAAAGCTTCAGAACTCTTGGGAGCAGACGGGGCTGGTGCGGGTACGGGAGAAGAGTATCTGCGGGGTTCGGGCGGCAGAGGCGGAACTTCTGGTACTGGTGCGGATGCTGCTTCGGGTGCTGGCTGGATTTCAGTTTTAGGTTCTGGAATGGGGTACTCAGAGATCTGCGCTTGGGGATCGGGCGTTGGGGATGCTGAAGGTTCCGCTTGGGGCTCTGGGGCGGGAGTTTGCGGATTCGGGAGCGCAGAAGGTTGGGAGATGGCTGTTGAGGAGTCGATCGGTTCGGGTATGCTGCTGCTGTCTAATGTAGGCTTGGGGCCCTTGTTGAGTTGGAGCGGAACGAGAGGGCTGCTTTCGACAGACGGCTGCCTGAACATCGGCCCTGACAAATCGCGGGATTTGAGCAAATCTTCGAGAGATGGGAAGGCTTGAGTTGTCGATCCGTTGCTGCTGACACTCGTGCTGTTGTAGCGCCATGCCAGGTCAAAACCCATCCAGCCGGCAATTGCAGCCGTTACGACAAACGCTAGGAAAGTCAATTGCGGCGGGGGAGGTGCGGGCAATCGCAGACTTTGCTTGCCTGTTCTCTCTGCTGATACTCGCTCTGTTTCTTGCAGCATGGTAAGCCAATTTTCCACTGTCTGGGGGCGGTTGTCGGGGTCGGTTTCGAGTCCTTGAAGGATTGCTCGCTCGATTCGGGGGCTGAGGTTGGGCTGAAATTGCCGCAAACAAGCCAGGGGAATGCGATCGCGCAGGGGTGCTGCTACGGGCGGTACGCCGGAGAGCAAGTAGTAGAGGGTGGCTGCGATCGCATAGACATCTGTGGCCGGTGTACATTTACCGTCATAGAGGTATTGTTCGATCGGCGCGTAGCCCGGAGAAAGCAAGTTAGTGTGAGTTTGTTTGGTGCCGGCGGTAAAGTCGCGCGCAATACCGAAGTCTATCAACATTACTAGATGAGAATCATCTCGCCGGATCATATTTTCTGGGTTGATGTCTCCGTGTAGCAATCCGCTGTGGTGAACTGTACTTACGGCTGAGGCTATTTGCCGAATGTAGTGCAGAGCCTGGGCGAATGGCAGCGGCTGATCGGTTTCGACTATTTGGGCGAGGGTTTTGCCGGGAATGTAGTCCATCGCAATAAAAGACTGTCCGGCTTCTTCAAAAAAGTCAATTATCCTAACGATGTTGGAATGCTGACACCGCGACAGGCGTTGGGCTTCGGCAATAAACTGCTGCTGAAACTGGGCTGATGCTGGGTGTTGGCGCAGACTTTCGTTGAGGGTTTTGAGTACGACGGTTTGGTTTAATTGGGTGTGGGTAGCTCGGTAAGTGATGCCGAACCCTCCTCTGCCTAAAGTCGCGTTAATTTGGTAGTTGCCCTGTTGCAGGACTGTTGCTGGCGCTGAGTTCATCTTTTGTTGATGGCCGGTTCCCAAACTATGCTACCGCCTTTGGGTTATTTCGCTTTCTTTAGGACTAATATTCGATCGACCTGCGCCCTACTTTTGGCTTGATCTCTGCCATATCAATTTATCTGTAGCAGTTGTCTTAAAACTTAACACAATATTTGCCCAATAAAAATCCCGCTCTTGTGGAACGGGAAAGCCATCAGGGTGCATCTATATAACTTGACTATAACGCCTGGGGGGTATAACCCCTCTTTGCTTTATTAAATCTTTACAATCAGGCAATTTTTGTAAAGATTTAGGTTCTTATTTAAATTGTGAGCAACATTATGATCAGCAAGATTGCCGAATCGCGATCGTGAGCTTAAAAAAATAAAAAAGGATCGACTCAGTGAAGTTGGACACAAAGACATCAGAATCTGATATGATGTCACCCATGATTCCAGCTTAATCGGGAAAACATCTGAATTCAACTTGGTTAATGGAATAAAGCAGGGATTGTGAGATCGATGGTTTGTCAGAAACTCGTTAAGTTAGCAGTTAGTCCACCTTAAGAGCGGTTTAAGTTGATGGTGTCTGTGGTGAACCCACGCAGTAGAGGCGTTTGGCATCTGATAGGCATTTTTCAGAAAGTATTTCAACACAATCCAATATTTGCTAGTAGGTAACGTTCATAGGCAGTGAGCGTGGATCTACTTTTGCAGTCGATCGCTAATTAAGGAGGAACTTTTGAATATTCAAGCCCTGAAACGGGAATGGTTCTCAAATGTGAGAGCTGATATTTTGGCAGGAGCAGTGGTCGCTTTGGCACTGATTCCAGAGGCGATCGCCTTTTCAATTATTGCTGGCGTCGATCCCAAAATTGGACTGTATGCCTCATTTATCATTGCCATGACGACGGCAATCTTCGGTGGACGACCGGGCTTAATTTCAGCAGCCACAGGTTCAATGGCATTGTTAATGATCAACTTGGTGAAGGAGCACGGCTTGGAGTATTTGTTCGCCGCTACTCTTTTGACTGGAGTGTTGCAAATTCTGTTTGGGGTACTGAAATTGGGGCGACAGATGAAGTACGTGCCCCGTGCAGTAATGGTTGGATTTGTCAATGCCCTAGCGATTTTGATTTTCATGGCGCAGTTGCCGCAATTAACTAATGTACCTGTGACGGTATATGTGATTACAGCACTCTCCCTGGCAATTATCTATATCCTGCCTCGCTTTACAAAAGTAGTGCCTTCGCCATTGGTGGCAATTGTGGTGATGACTGTTGCTGCGATCGCCCTTAAACTCAATGTTCCCACCGTGGGCGACATGGGGGAATTGCCCAGTGCTTTGCCATTTTTTGCTCTACCAAAAGTACCATTAAATCTGGAAACCTTAGAGATTATCTTTCCCTACGCCTTGACACTGGCGATCGTCGGTTTGTTGGAATCATTGCTGACAGCTTCACTGCTGGATGAACTCACCGACACACCCAGCGATAAAAACCAGGAAGCTAAGGGTCAAGGCATTGCCAATATCATAACTGGGTTCTTTGGCGGGATGGCAGGGTGTGCCATGATTGGGCAATCGGTGATTAATATTCAGTCTGGTGGACGGGGAAGACTCTCAACCTTTGTTGCGGGTGTTTTTCTGCTATTTTTCATTCTTGTCTTGGGAACTTGGGTCAAGCAAATGCCGATGGCGGCCTTGGTTGCTGTGATGATTATGGTGTCGATCGGGACATTTAGCTGGGCATCGATTAAGAATATTTCCCGCACGCCTCGGAGTGAAACCGCCGTGATGATTACGACTGTTTTGATCACGGTTTTAACTCATAACTTAGCCATTGGCGTAATCGCGGGAATTGTGATGAGTACGGTGTTCTTTTCTCGCAAGATTGCCAAGTTGGTGTTTGTGGATAAAACGCTCAGTGCTGATGGCAGCCATCGCACCTATAACGTCGCTGGGCAAATTTTCTTTGTGTCAGTACATGATTTTTTAGAGGCGTTTGATTTCCAAGAAGTGGTCGATCGCGTCTCGATCGATCTTACCCATGCTCACCTATGGGATCAAGGGGCAGTTGCGGCGATCGATCGAGTAGTGATTAAATTCCGCCGTAATGGTGCAGAGGTTGATCTGATTGGGTTGAATGAAGCAAGTGCCACATTGATCGATCGATTGGCCATACACAACAGCCCCGATGCGGTGAAAGAAATGTCAGGACATTAAAACCAATGGCTTAAATAGGTCGGCGCTGTAAAACGCAACTATGTAAACGATCGTCAAGTATAAAAATGCCAAGAAAGCAGGACTAGGAGACGCTATTTATATACAGTTACATAGTTCAGTTTAATCCCGCCGACCTACTTATGTAACAGAGCAAGACATCAGCCTACTATTGAAGATGCTGGCATCGCATCCAGGGAGTGTCTTCTCAATTAACTCAACTTTAATAGGCTTGAATTGCCTAAATATGCGATCGAACTGTTAACCGCAGATTTCAAGCGAATAAACACTGATAAACGCAAATAATTCAATAATTAAAATTGAGTGGAACTCAAGTTTAATATTTCTTGCCGTGCTTCGGCAAATGGTGCAGCAAATACCATAACACGGCTATATTTGCCATAAGTACGACTAACTTAAGTACGGTGACACCCTGAAATAACTCATATATTTCTGGCGGAATACTGATTCCTACTAGCACTAATACTAAAATTGTTGCCCAGCCTTTTTCGCACCACAAGCCAACAGCTTCAACAGCAGTCAAACCTGCATACACTGCGGCAGCAAGTCCGCTAAATAGTAAAGTTTTAGTTTTGAGCATGAGAATTTTGTCTAACAAAAATTCAACAATTTGAAGTTTTGATTCTAAGAAGAAAGATTCTGAAAAATCTTCCAAGGCTTGATGATTTTTTAGTGCTAAAAGCAAAGCGATTGAAGTTACTGTTAAGAGGGCAGCGACAAAACTTTTGTAAAGGACAATTGCGATCAAAGCTGGAGGACGCTGTTTTTTCACGTAAATTCTAGAAATATTAATAATTTGCGATCGGTTTGTGAAGGAAGAAGGAAGAAGGAAGAAGGAAGAAGGAAGAAGGAAGAAGGAAGAAGGAAGAAGGAAGAAGGAATTAAGAATGTCCTAAGCTGTTGCACATTTAAATTGTATATTCGGGGCAGCGTCGAAGCCCACCCCACAGGAGTTTGACTATTTTTCGACATACGATTTAAATGCAAAACAGCTTAACCGAAAGCACAGGGGATTTAAACCCCCACTTTTAGGTGGATTGTTTTTAGGCACGGGCTTAAATCCCCTGCCTAAAAACTTCACTGTCAACTGTCAACTGTCAACTGTCAACTGTTAAGCACACCATGCTAAGATTGAGGATAATGTTGTACTAAGAAAGAGATGGCAGTAGCCCGATCGCCCAAATGACCATCCAACGCAGCAGCCAACAAATCATCCAACATCCGTTTAAACCCAGGCCCCGGCTTGTAACCCAATGCCTTCAAGTCGTTGCCGTTTAAAGGCGACTCAACATTTACCCACAGAGTGAGATATTCCCAAATCTGGCGACGGATACTTCGGGGGCTTTGTAGGGCGATCGCAATTAACAGCGGCAACTCATAATTCCTCAACAGAAACACCAATTGACTCGGTAACTTACACTTCGGCAAATTCTCTGCTAATTCCTGATTTCCAGCTTCCAAAACTTCCAGCCGTTTAATACTGTCAGCAGGTAACTGAACATTTCCCGCTACCTTAACCCGATATTCCGGTGCTAAATAAGCGATCAAAACTTCCAGCCGCATCAGCCAATCAGGAATATTGATAACTGGGAATTGGGAATTTGTAATTGGGAATTGGGAATTGGCAATAGTTGCTTCTTTCAACATCAATCCGTTAAATCCCGTACTTTGCTCGTTGCCGAACTTCCGGCCATTCAAACATCGATCGAGCAAACGCAACCTGCGCCACAATTCGCGATCCAAATCCAAAGTAGGATGAATACAGCGCAAAGCCTGCAAATCTCCCAGCATTTGTAAAGCAGCCTGCCAATAAGGAGCTTGCAAAATGTACTTTAACTCACTTTTCAGCCGAGTTTCTAAAGCCGGAGCTCTGCCATTTTCTCCCTGAATCCGGTAATAAATCCCACTTTCCAAAGCGTTGCGGATGTATCCTTCAGTCTGCGACTCAATGGAAAATCCCAGCCGCACCGCAAACCGCACAGCCCGATAAATTCGCGTCGGATCTTCGATAAAACTATTGGCGTGCAAAACTCGAATTTGGCGCGCTTCCAAGTCTAGCAAACCGCCAAAAAAATCTAACAATTCGCCACTGCGAGGCACACCCAACCGCACAGCCAGCGCATTAATTGTAAAATCTCGGCGGTACAAATCTTGGCGAATCGAACTCGCTTCAACTTCAGGATTTGCAGCCGGATAAGGGTAAAATTCAGTACGAGCCGTAGCGATATCCAGCCACAGCGAGCCGAAAGCCGAGTCTTTGTGCCATAAAAGCGCGGCGGTTTGAAATTGACCGTGAACGTCTAAACGCGAGTCTGGGTAAAGCTTTTGCAGCGATGCAGCTAACTCTACTCCAGCACCTGAATCGTCGGTGCCGCAGTTGCCATCGACTACCAAATCAATATCAGTGAGTGCCAGTTTATCATCCGTGGCTAACAGTAAATCCCGGACTGCTCCACCGACAATATAAAGTTGCCAGCCGCGTTCTTGGGCAATATTGGCTGCGATCGACAATAATTGCCATAATTCGCTACTAATGCCCGATCGCAACAACTGCTCAACCGATTCGGGCATGGGACAATTAGACAACTCAGTATTACTGCCGCTATCTCGCGCCTTTTGCTGGTGCAACTCCCGCAATACATCAGTGCGAGTCACAATTCCCACCAGTTGGCCGTTTTCCAATACTGGCAAACGCCCGATATCGTATGTCACCATTAAAGCTTCAATTTCTGGCAGCAAGGTATCCGGGGCGATGGTTTTGAGCTGCGGAGTCATGTAACCCTTAACTGGGGCGTGACTGAAACCGTGGTGCAAGGCAATGTCAATGTCGCGGCGCGAGATAATCCCGGTAAGCCGATCGCCCGTATCGACCACCGAAAGCCCAGAATGTCCGTAGCGTAGGAGGATACGGTGAGCTTCCCCCACCGAAGTTTCCGGGCGAATGCTCCGCACTGGAGATGACATTAATTCGCGGGCGGTTGGAGGATGGGGGATTTGAGCTTTGAGTTGGTCGGCTAATTGATTCAAAGTCAGCAGCGGATCAACATCCCGTGTAGCGAGGGATGCGGCGCGGGCGTGGCCTCCGCCGCCGAGGGGTTTGAATAATTCGCTGAGGTTTGTGCCTTCGATGCGCGATCGACCGATAATAGCTAAGCGGTTGGAAACTGGCGATTCAGCAATGTTGCGGTTGTCATTTTCGCTAAAGTTATAAACATTACCTAAAAGTAGAGCATCGGTTTCAGTCAAATCCAGCAAGCGAGAAGCCAGCGCCGAAAGTCCGGGAACATAAGATTCAGTAGATAGTAATACTGAAGCTACTGTATAACCATGCAAGGTTTGCGATCGCAAATTCTCCAATGCTTCTCTCAGCAAATCCTGCAATTGCGGAGACAAACCGGGTTCTACATATTCCGCGATTACCCGCAAACTTGCTCCCTGTTCCATTAACCACGCTAAAGCCATTGCATCTCGCGCGGTTGCGCCCTCAAAGGTGAGGGAACCTGTATCGACGTGGATACCGAGGGCCATGACTGTGGCTTCCGAAGGTAAAAGCTGGGACACTGTATCGCCATTTTCGGCTGCATTTTTGAGCTTTTCCCGCAGTTGTTCGACAATTAATGTGGTGGTTGCGCCAACTGCTTCAATCTGTGTCACCGTGGCGGGGATGTCCAAATCAGCTTGTAGGTGGTGATCAAAAACGGCTATTTCGTTGAGGTGTGGCAAGTCTAGCCATTCGGCGGCTTTTCCTAGTCGATCACGCTGTGAGGCATCCACTATACTAATAGATCGAATTTGTTGCGGATTGACCGATCGACGTTCAATCAGCGGATACTCGTCGCGGTGTAGCGCCAAAAAATCTCGCACCGTCGGGTGACAACCGCCAGTCAGCACGATTCTGCTACCGGGGCGCAGCACGCAAAGTCCCACCGCCGCGCCCAAGCTGTCAAAATCTGCTGTTGTGTGGCACAAAACTAAGTCCATAGCCGAAAATCTCGCATCTCTCACTCCCACACTAGCAATTTCTGGTGCTCGGATACCGGATCGGGCGATCGGGCTTTAACATGACTTACGCATGGGCTAGAAACCGGGTTTCTACGAAAAATTGGCGACAAGGAACGATAAATCACGAAAGAAACCCGGTTTCTGAGGTTGCAAGTGCGTCCTGGACTGTTTAATATAAGCTTCAGCCAGTATCGAATCCAGTTTTCTGTGCTGCGAACAATGATAAAATTGATAAAAATCTCAAGAGCTACTAAGGCCTGTTCGCGCCATGCTCGAATTTGCACAGTCTCTTTCGTATCAATCAACCGACAATTTCTCGATCGACCATCTGGAAATTGTCAAAAACTATAATCTGGAATGTTTTGCCAGGTTATGACAAACTATTTCTCGTCCACGCACGGTTATATCAAAAGGAGAAAAGATGTTATCAATTCTGTTTCAAGTGGTTTTACTAGGTCTCGTGCTACTGTCTTTTGTGATGGTTGTTGGCGTGCCAGTTGCCTATGCCTCTCCCCAAAACTGGAATCAGTCTAAAACGCTGATTTATGCTGGTTCTGGTCTCTGGTTCTTACTGGTTATTGCAGTCGGTGTCTTAAACTTTTTGGTAGTTTAATTTCGCCTAAGACTATCGAAAAAAGAAGGTAAAAGATAGAAGGTTGAAGGCATTAACCAGTAATTTAAAGTCATTCCGCATTCGGCAGAAGCTAGGAATTCTACAGCCAGCACGACGAACCTGTATATTTTTGCACTTGAAATTAAGATGAGATGTTTCAGCTTTCTAACTTTTGCCTTCTCGCCAACAAAAAACTAAAATCTAAAACCTAAAATCTAAACTAGAAACACTATGACTGTTTTCGAGGGAACTTTTACTCAAACAGAATCTTTACGATTTGCGATTGTGATCGGTCGTTTTAATGATTTGATTGTCAACAAACTTTTGGAAGGATGTCAAGATTGTTTGAAACGCCACGGGGTTGATATTAATCCTGAGGGGAATCAAGTTGATTTTTATTGGGTTCCGGGATGTTTTGAGATTCCATTGGTGGCGCGCAAAGCTGCTCTTTCTGGCCGCTACGATGCGGTAATCTGTCTGGGTGCGGTAATTCGCGGCCAAACTCCTCATTTCGATTTTGTAGCTGGTGAGGTTTCTAAGGGAATTGCTGCGGCTGCTTTTCAAACTGGTGTGCCGGTGATTTTTGGGGTGGTGACGACTGACACGATGCAGCAAGCTTTGGAAAGGGCGGGAATTAAGAGCAATTTGGGCTGGAATTATGCGATGAGTGCTTTGGAAATGGGCACTTTGATGCGTCAAGTTAATGGTTTGGGCGCAAACTCTTACGGGCAATTGACTGCTGCGTCTGCTACGCAAGTGCTTGCGGGTGAAGTTGGTCGGACGATCGCTCCTGATGTATCCTCGAATCAGATGGTGTAAGAAGACCGAGCACATGGAATTCGCGTCTACACAAACTTGCACCCACTAGAGAGCGGGTTGAAGAAGACCGGGCGGTTAAAATTAGTAATACTGCGGATATCTTGTTGGTAATTGAGGTTTCGGATTCTACTTTGAAGTACGATCGCAAAACTAAGTTATTTCTCTACGCGGAAGCTGGGATTTCTAATTATTGGATATTTAATTTGGTTGATAATCAACTGGAAATGTACAGCGAACCTGATCAAAAAAGACAAGGAGATTTTAATTATCGATCGCAACGAGTTGGTCTGCCCGATGAAGCTGTTGCAATTCCGGGTTTTCCCGATTTGTCTTTGGTGTTTCCAGCCTAATTTAAACATAAGATACAATCGCTCACAACGATCGATCGCGTAGATACTGATTTGAGATTTAGTCGATCTGTGCGATCGGTATTTTGATATTATGGACGCGAGATCATACCAAACTTCACTTCCTATGTCAAGGATTACGAACAACGTTGTCCTAAGTCCTTGTGTAATATTTGAGCTTTCCGCATACTAATCACCAGACAGAGGAAACCACAACATGATCCAAACCATATCCAAAACAATCACGTTTGATGAGTTCGTTGCTTGGTATCCAGAGAACTCTGTCCATAAGTACGAACTACACAATGGAGTAATTGTTGAAATGCCTTTAGGAACCGGCGACCATTCGGAAGTTACGGGTTTTATAAACTCAAAACTAGCGGTTGAAATTGACCGTCGTGAATTACCCTACTCAATTCCAGGTGACTGCCTACTCAAGCTTTCCCGTGACGAAGCAGGTTATCAGCCAGACGTAATAGTCCTAGACAGAACCGCACTTGCAAACGAGCCGCGCTGGAAAAAAGAATCTATCATCACGATGGGGTCTTCGGTGCGACTGGCTGTAGAAGTAGTCAGCACGAACTGGCAAGATGATTACCTGGTTAAAGTAGCTGATTATGAAAGACTGGGTATCCCGGAATATTGGGTTGTGGATTATGCTGCTTTGGGCGGCAGACGCTTCATTGGCAATCCGAAACAACCTACTATCTCGGTTTACCAGTTGGTTGACGGGGAATATCAAATCAACCAGTTTCAGGGAGATGACATAGTTGAGTCGCTGGCTTTTCCAGAATTGAGGTTGACGGCCGACCAGATTTTTGTCGCTGGCTTGCCGAACTAGCGAGTCGAAATTATGCTTGCGGGCGATCGATCTTCTATGTGACGATCGCATACGGACACGACAACAGTCGATAGCTTTCACTTACACATTGCAGATTATCAAATTGTGTGATAACATAAAACGTTCTTGAAAATAGCGCAACACTAAAAATTACTTCATGGCAACGAAGCCAACGATCGCATTTACCCACCTCGGCTGCGAAAAAAATCGCATAGATACCGAACACATGATTGGCTTGCTGGCTCAAGCGGGCTATCAAGTAGATTCTAATGAAGAATTAGCCGATTATGTTGTAGTCAATACTTGCAGTTTTATCCAAGCTGCGCGAGAAGAGTCAGTCCGCACTTTGGTCGAATTGGCAGAAGCTAATAAAAAAGTAGTCATCACTGGCTGCATGGCACAGCATTTTCAACAACAATTGCTGGATGAATTGCCAGAAGCAGTCGCAATTGTCGGCACTGGCGATTATCATAAAATAGTTGATGTGATGCAGCGGGTCGAAAAGGGCGATCGAGTTTCCCTCGTCTCTAGCGAACCTACTTACATCGCTGACGAAACTACTCCCCGCTACCGCACGACATCTGAGGGTGTCGCTTATCTGCGAATAGCAGAAGGCTGTGACTACCGCTGTGCATTTTGCATTATCCCCCACTTGCGCGGAAATCAACGATCGCGCACGATCGAATCTATTGTCGCCGAAGCTAAGCAATTAGCGTCGGAAGGTGTCAAAGAAATTATCTTAATTTCTCAAATTACCACCAACTACGGCAAAGATATCTATGGCGAACCGAAGCTAGCCGAACTACTGCGCGCTTTGGGTGAAGTAGATGTACCCTGGATTCGGATGCACTACGCATATCCTACAGGTTTGACTCCGCAAGTTGTGGCGGCAATCTGCGAAACGCCCAACGTTTTGCCATACTTGGATTTACCTCTGCAACATTCGCACCCGGAAATTCTGCGGGCGATGAACAGACCTTTTCAAGCTGGGATTAATGATGCTATAGTCGATCGGCTCAAAGCAGCAATTCCCAAC
The DNA here is from genome assembly GCF_036706065.1 of Microcoleus sp. A2-C3. Taxonomy (NCBI): domain Bacteria; kingdom Bacillati; phylum Cyanobacteriota; class Cyanophyceae; order Oscillatoriales; family Microcoleaceae; genus Microcoleus; species Microcoleus sp. A2-C3. The sequence goes on from NZ_JAUBVX010000014.1 coordinate 81,429, forward strand.
GCCGTGATGCGAACAACTTTTATTGTTGGCTTCCCCGGCGAAACCGACGAACACGCAGCACACTTGCTGGAATTTGTCAAGCGCCACGAATTCGATCACGTCGGAGTATTCACATTTTCCGCCGAAGAAGGTACTCCAGCCTTCAGCTTGCCAAATCAACTGCCAGCAGAAAAAATGGAAATTTGGCGCGATTCGGTAATGGCGGCACAACAACCTATATCATTGAAGAAGAATCAAGAATCTGTCGGTCAGGTAGTTGATGTCCTGATAGAACAAGAACAGCCAGAGACAGGTGAGTTGATTGGTAGATCCGCCAGATTTTCCCCAGAAGTAGATGGACTCGTCTATGTGACAGGAGAAGCACGGCTGGGATCGATCGTACCTGTGAAAATTACGAGTTCAGATGTCTACGACCTCTACGGTCAAGTAGAAGTATAGCTCGAACTGTCCCGCCCGCCAAAGCAGCATCAGCCCCGCGCTAAGAGTGTAGCCTCGCGTCGGGATGAGTGCCAGTGAGTTGACGATTCCACTCCCGCGAGTCGAATTCCAAGCCGTGCTGTGGAACAGCGACGGGGTGGATGAGGAAACGAGCAATTCTTCTGATAAAATTGGTACATCTTGACAACCAATGCCGTAAGCGAAAACCAAGCTCATAGGTACGTGTTGCCAGAAAAAGTATGGGTCTTGGGAACCAGGACTCCTGCCCTTGGAGGCAATGTAAGACCAATAGAATTACGGAGTTCTGGCGGCTGTTGCCAATGAATTGGGAAGCCCGTGCTGTACCGCAGGTCACCGTCGGGTAGTTCACTGTTTTGTTTCTGAATGTAAAGAGTTATGCTAATATAAAGTCAGAAACCAGCGGGGATGATTTGAGATTGCTTCGCCGTCCGCCCTACACCACAACGGTATCCCGAAAGAGTGTTGAGATGGATAGGCGGTAACGGTCGCTGCATCCCCTGTTGAATCCCGCAGGCGACGGATTGCGGGATAGCGCCTGAACTAACAAACCTGTAACTACTAATATGTAGTGCAGTTCAGTGGGGCTGGTCATCATCCTCACTATAAAATGCCCTAGAGAGAAAGCTTGCAAGTACCTCAAAGGAAGTCCAATGTACTATTTTAAGAATGTTGGAAGTCGATAACCCGATCGCTGGCGGTTGGTATCGGTGATGTCACAAAATCAAAGACGGCTGTCGAATCGGTAAATTTAGTCACCATCGACGGAGCTGCCCTATACTCGATTGCTATTTAAAAAGGTGCGCGCAGGCGCAGCACCGTACAGAACTCATAATGAGTTCCTGCCTTATAGCAGAAATCCGCATCCGAGTTGGGCAACTTAGAAGGCTAAGGACTCGTTATTAGGAGCATTAATGAATTTATTGTTTGAAGGCTTGGGTCTTTCGGAAGAACTCGTTCTCCATCTGGAAACACTCGGCTTTACAGAACCTACTCCCATCCAAGTACAAGCCATTCCACACCTGTTAGCAGGTCGCGATGTTGTGGGTCAAGCCCAAACAGGAACTGGCAAAACGGCAGCATTTTCGTTGCCCATCTTGGAGCGGATTGATTTAGATGTAACTGCGGTGCAAGCATTGGTGCTGACACCGACTCGCGAATTGGCGATGCAGGTAACTGAAGCCATCCGCGATTTGAGCGGTATCAGCAGCGACGGCCCGGTAAAAGTCGGTCGCTCTCTGCAAGTTCTGACGGTGTACGGTGGTCAATCGATCGATCGCCAAATGCAGCGTTTGAAGCGCGGCGTTCACATCGTTGTCGGTACACCCGGACGCATACTAGATATGCTGAGCCGCGGCAGCCTGAAACTAGACAAGGTAAAATGGCTGGTTTTGGATGAAGCTGACGAAATGCTGAGCATGGGCTTTATCCAAGATGTGGAAAAAATCTTGGATGCTGCACCAAAAGATCGTCAAACGGCATTTTTCTCGGCGACGATGGAAGCTTCCATTCGGAAATTGGTAACGCGCCATTTGCGCAACCCAGTCAACGTCACCGTAGAACAGCCAAAAGCAACGCCGAAGCGGATTAGCCAAGGCGTGTACATGATTCCTCGCGGCTGGTCTAAGGCAAGAGCTCTACAGCCAATCCTAGAAATGGAAGACCCAGAATCTGCACTGATTTTTGTGCGGACGCGGCAGTCGGCGGCGGAACTTACTAGCCAACTGCAAGCAGCCGGTCACAGCGTTGACGAGTATCACGGTAATTTGAACCAAGCACAGCGGGAACGTTTGCTGCATCGGTTCCGCCAATGTCAGGTGCGCTGGGTAGTGGCGACTGATATTGCGGCGCGGGGTTTGGACGTGGATCACTTGACTCACGTGATTAACTATGACTTGCCCGATAGCGTAGAAAGCTACGTTCACCGGATCGGACGTACCGGCCGGGCTGGTCGCGAAGGAACTGCAATCACGCTGATTCAACCTGTTGATCGCCGCAAATTGCGATTGATTGAACGCCACGTGCGATCGAGCTTAACGGTGAGAAACATTCCGACACGCGCCCAAATTGAAGCGCGTCAGTTGGAAAAGATGCAGGGTAAAGTTCGCGAAGCTTTGGCTGGCGAACGGATGGCATCTTTCTTACCTCTGGTGTCTCAGTTGTCCGAAGAGTACGACGCCCACGCGATCGCCGCTGCTGCTTTGCAAATGGCCTTCGATCAAAGCCGTCCTGCTTGGATGGGCGCGGATTACGCTCAACAAGAAGATCCCCCTATTGGTGGAGAAAACAGCGTCAAGCCAATCTTGATCAAGAAGCGGGCTAAGACTGGTGCGTCGAGTAATTCTGTGGGTTCGAGCGTTCCTTCTCCCGTTCCCCAGAACAGCTAATTAGTAGGGTGCGCTGAGGCGCACTTTACTTTGAAATATGTGTAGAGATGCGATATCGCGTCTCTACATTGTTTTGTTGATCTCTCTCTTCTATTCCTCTGTGTCCTCTGCGCTCTCTGCGGTTAAATCATCCAAAAACAACCGTAAACGATGTAAATCAATATGGAAGTTAGGAATCGGACAATTTCTGTAACTAATTCTACGCTGAGCACGTTAATTGAAGAACTGGGTACTGAGTGTCAAAATGTTATTACTTTAATCCATCAGCTTCAGTTACCTGATTTGAGCGATCGACAAAAAGCTGAAATTCTAGCATAGTTCATGAGTGCTGCAATTCACCTGAACCTGCACTGTGGAGAGGATTTTCAGACACTAATTGCTGAGGAAATGGCAAAATTGTCGGATGATGATGAAGAGGATTAAGGAGATTTGGGCGATCGCGCTTCAGGAAAAAGCCACTCTATAAACTCACCGAAGTAAGGTGTATCGTGTGCATTGCGTACCTTATTTTTTAATATGTTTCGTACTAGCCTTTACCTGATGCTGAATACTCATAAAGTGGCACTGAACGTGCAGGTTTTATTTTTGTTTTGAGTAACTCTTCAATTTGTCGAACAGTCTTCGGTTTCAGGAGGATATCGCCGCAGAATATACAAACCTCTGCGGGAACTTTATCGATTACGACGATTTCACCTTGGTATCGAACAGCGTGAATGATTTCCCGCTCCTCATAAGTACCTGGACATCCTTGAATACTGCATTTCATTCTAATTGCCTCCTAGTGGTGGGAGTTATCCATTTGGGCAGTTTTGGCTCATAAACCGTGATAATAATCAGTAACGGTTGGACAGTAGTACAGACAATGTGCAAGGGACGACTATCTTGAGAAAAACCGCCGAATAAACAGCAAGCACCGCGCTGATGTTGAGGATAGTTTTCTAACAGTTGACCTCTAACTAATGCTTGAATTACTTGATCTAGTGTAATGTTTTCCTCAAGCATCTCTTGCTGTGCGTGGAGAGTCAAGCGAAGGTTATCTGCCCCGGCTTGAAAGCGTATTCACTCCTATACTGCCTCTAAATTAGTCGGCTCAAACTCACTCACGAAAGACAGATATTAAAAACACTAACATTATACTATTTTATCAGGGGCGATCGCCCGGAGGCTGAACTAAGCCCGATCGCGCATCAAGAAAAAGCCCTCCAGTCAACTCACCGAAAGGCTGAAAATTCTCATAAATAAGCAGGGCTGAAGTCCGAACGATCGAACCTGTACGCGGGATTTTTGGACTATTGTGTAATATTTTAGTTGAGCTGCGTGCCGATAATAATCTTTTGCACGCGATCGCCCTTAACTTCCAAAACCAAATTAGAAGCCTTTTGATCGTTACTGTAAGTCAACCGAGTCACTTCACCCTGCACAGATTGCGACCCATAACTGTAAGTTTTAACAATTTTTTTGCTGTTATCTCCTACCTTAATCCCATCAATTGTCACGAACTTGGGATTGGTAGTAGAAATTAAATAAACTTTGCCATCCCAGGCTGCTACTGTCAATTTTGAGTAGGTTAGCGTGCGAATCTTGCCACCGATCGCCTTACCGCCCGGTTTAGTTTCGTCGCGTTGAGGTTTTCCCAACTTACGTTTTGCCTCTTCTACAGACATCCCCAACCGCACGCCGCCAATCCCCAAGCGCGAATAGTCGATCGCCGCCGGCGTTTGTGTCGCGCCCAGCATTCTTTCTAGCACCGCAACAGTTGGATTCATCGCAGGAATCGGGCGAACTAAAGCAGCAAATCCTAAGCTAGAAATTGCCAGATTAATCATGATGCCAGCGACGGCTGTTGTCACAAACAATTTTACCATTTTTTTATACCTTTATTTGGCAGTAGATTCCTGCAATATCCTGTTATATCCGGATAAATATAATGATTGCGGGCGAATACAATTCGCTCTTACACAGCCCAAGCCCGCCTGCGAGGACTAAAACAGTAACAATATTCATCCCCAAAAATATAACATAGAGAAACCAGGTTTCTGTAGGGGGCGTACCCCCGTGTCCGCCTTGATTCGGTGTTTCTGAATACCAAACAAAGTTTTAGGTTTAATTAGCGCGACTACTGAATCGCCGGAATTGGTGTGATATCCTAACAAAAGGCGTTTCTCCATAAAATCCGCAATTTAGATGACCGCAACAGATTCTACTAAACACCAAAAATCTAAAGCCCTCAAACCCGGAAGCCGCCGCCCCGCTAAAGAGCTTTGCAGCGAATGCGGTTTGTGCGATACATATTATATCCATTATGTCAAGGAAGCTTGCGCTTTCTTAACTCAGCATATCGCAGAACTAGAAGAAGAGATTCACGGGCGATCGCGCAATCTCGACAATCCCGACGATTGGTATTTCGGCGTCAGTCAAAATATGATGGCGGCTAAGAAAAAAGAACCAATCGAGGGCGCTCAGTGGACGGGAATTGTCAGCTCAATCGCCATTGAAATGCTAGAAAAAGGCATTGTTGAAGGCGTTGTCTGCGTCCAAAACACCAAAGAAGACCGCTTTCAACCGATGCCAATAATTGCGAGAAATCGCGAAGAAATTCTCGCAGCAAAAGTCAACAAGCCAACTCTATCTCCCAACCTTTCAGTATTGGAACAAATCGAGAAGTCAGGGATGAAGCGGCTGTTAGTAATTGGCGTCGGCTGTCAAATTCAAGCTTTGCGAACAGTCGAGAAAAAACTCGGTTTAGAAAAGCTCTACGTTTTGGGAACTCCCTGTGTCGATAATGTCAGCCGCGCGGGCTTGCAGAAATTTCTAGATACGACTAGCCGCTCTCCTGAAACCGTGGTCTCTTACGAGTTTATGCAAGACTTTAACGTTCACTTCAAACACGAAGATGGTTCTACCGAAAAAGTGCCATTTTTCGGGCTGAATACTAAACAATTGAAAGATGTTTTTGCTCCTTCTTGTTTGAGCTGTTTTGACTATGTGAATTCTTTAGCAGATTTAGTTGTCGGCTACATGGGCGCACCCTTTGGCTGGCAGTGGATTGTGGTGCGAAATGACACCGGGCAAGAAATGTTAGATTTGGTAGCGGATCAGCTCAACACTCAGCCGGTGATGTCTCAAGGAAATAGAAAAGAAGCTGTTCAGCAAAGTATTCCGGCTTACGAGAAAGGGGTGACTTTACCGATGTGGGCGGCGAAGTTGATGGGTGTTTTTATTGAGAGAATTGGGCCGAAGGGTTTGGAATATGCGCGCTTTTCAATTGATTCTCATTTCACTCGCAATTATCTGTATGTGAAGCGGAATTACCCGGAGAAATTAGAAGCTCATGTGCCGGAATATGCTAAGCGGATTGTGGGACAATATAAGTTACCAGAGTGAGGCGGATAGACAGAGTTTTTAATAGCTGTTTTGCAGGGACACGGTATTGCCGTGTCTTTGTTGTATACAGTTCAGAAAATTAGAGGTACAAGATTATGACACTTATATTTGCAAACAAACATAAGAATTTACCAAAGTCGATCGCAGTTACTTGTTGTGCGATCTGTCTAGCATCATGTGGAAATAGACCTTCTGAGTTAGCCGGAGATCCGCAATCTGGAAACAATAGATCTTCGGCGTTAGTCTCTGAACCGCAACCGAAAAAAAGAGGACGAACATTTGCTGATTGGTGTCGCAAAAAAGGTTCTTTAAGTCCTGAAGTGAAACATACAGTTGAAGTGCTGTTGAAGACAGCAGGGACTACAGAGTGCGGTGTGGCAGATCGGAAACTTTCTATTCTCACGGATCTTTTCCTCGAAAACCATAAAATAAGTGACATCAAACCGCTAGAATCCTTAATTCACCTGACTCGGCTCTCCCTCGTTGGCAATCAAATCTATGACATTAAACCGCTAGAATCCTTGACTAAACTGAAGGAGCTCGTCCTCAGCAACAATCAAATCAACGACATCAAACCGCTAGAATCTTTGACTAACCTGACTGTGATCGGTCTCAATAATAATCAAATCAGCGATATCAAACCCTTGCAATCTTTGACTAACCTGAGCATTCTCAACCTCTGGAACAATCAAATCAGCGATATCAAACCCTTGCAATCTTTGACTAAACTGACTAGGCTAGAATTAACATTTAATAAAATCAACGACATCAAACCGCTAAAATCCTTGACTAAGCTGGCTAGTCTCAACCTCGGCGGCAATAAAATTAGCGACATCAAACCGCTAGAATCCTTAACTAAGCTAGCTAGTATCAACCTCGGCGGCAATAAAATTAGCGACATCAAACCGCTAAAATCCTTGACTAAGCTAACTTGGCTCGTTCTCAACCAAAATCCAATCAACGACATCAAACCGCTAGAATCTTTGACTAAGCTAGCTAGTCTCAACCTCGGCGGCAATCAAATTAGCGACATCAAACCGCTAAAATCCTTGACTAAGCTGACTTGGCTCTACCTCGGATTCAATCAAATTAGCGACATCAAACCACTAAAATCCTTGACTAACCTAACTGAGATATCCCTCAGCCAAAATCAAATTAGTGACATCAAACCGCTAGAATCCTTGACTAACCTAACTGAGATATCCCTCAGCCAAAATCAAATCAGCGACATTAAACCATTGCAATCTTTGACTAACCTGACTGTGCTCTACCTCAGCAACAATCAAATCAGCGATATCAAACCCTTGCAATTTTTGACTAAACTGATTGGACTCAACCTCGACAACAATAAAATCAGCGATATCAAACCCTTGCAATCTTTGACTAAACTGATTGGACTCGGCCTCGATAAAAATAAAATCAGTGACATTAAACCATTGCAATCTTTGACTAAACTGATTTCGCTCCGCCTCGATAAAAATAAAATCAGCGACATTAAACCATTGCAATCTTTGACTAAACTGATTTTGCTCGACCTCAGCGGAAATCCGATCGCCCCTAAAACCTGCCCTCTAAAGCCAGAGTCTATCTGTAAGTGGGAACCACCAACTCAACCATAAAACTTTACAATGACGCCCGATCGCCCTTAAATATTCAGTCGCGAAGGATAAATTGGGTATTTATCAGAAAAACCCGATCGCCCTTATGGACTAAAAGCGATCGCACATTCCTACAAATCAGCAGCGTGTTCCTTCAATTCGTCCAAAGAAACGTATTCCAAAGTTAAAACGTGAGTCGCTGACAAAACCACGCGCGGCGCACATCCAGCATCCATTGCTTCCTTCCAACGAGAAGCGCACAAACACCAACAATCTCCAGGCTTCAAACCTGGGAAATTAAATGCGGGTACGGGAGTGTTCAAATCATTTCCGTTGGATTTGGTGAATTGCAAAAAGTCTTCTGTCAGTTGAGCACAAACGGTGTGAGCTCCAAAATCACCGCCACCAGTATTGCATTTGCCGTCCCGATAATAGCCTGTCATCGGCGACGTGCAGCAAGTTTCTAATTTTCCACCCAGAACATTTGTAGCTTCCGTCACCATCGCAACTCCTCCGCAAAACTCTTCGATCTAATTTTACACAAAAGGTTGTTGTTTATAGATATTTTTCCATGACAAAGTTGATGAATTTTTGACCCATCCGTTCTACTTCTTGCTTTCTAATCACCATAAATCCCCGGCTTTCAAAAAAAGCTCTGGCTGTAATGCTGGCTTCGGCAAATAACTTTTTAAGTCCTAAGTCTTGGGCTTTTGACTCAATTCGTGTTACAATTAGCTTGCCAACTCCTTGTCTTTGAAAGTCTTTGTGACAGTAAAAGCGATCGATATGGCCGTTGGTTTCTAATTCTCCAAAACCTGCGATTGTATCGCCTTCTTCTGCTACAAAAGTAAATTTACTGCTTAAGCTTTGCATCCAAATTTCAATGTCGGTGTCTGCCGGTGCCCAAGCATCTACTTGGGCTGTTGTGTAATCGCGGATATTGACTTCGTGCACGGTGTCATAGAACAGTTTGACAATTTTTTCGGTGTCGCTGATTTCGTAGGTTCGGATTTTCATAATCATTCAGGTGCTAATTCGCAGGATTGGCGGGTTTTTTAGGAATATTGATTGCGGTGTTTGGGATTGTGTACTCAATCCGCCCCGACAAATCGACTCTAAAAATAATTTTACTGCACCCCTTGACAAGCTCTGCTAGTCTGTGCAAGATTAATTATAACAACTGTTCGATATACCTTATTTTTCCAAGCTCAGCCACCAAAAGCCTGTTTTGTAGTCGGTTATACTATATCGGATGTTCGATATAGGAATATTTAGTCGATCGCCCTTAAATCTCCGATAACCTAGGATCTGGAATCAAACATCAGAAGATCGATCGACCTATGCCAAAGATTGTTGACCGCGAATTGTACCGCAAAGAACTGCTGAACAAAAGTTTTGAGCTCTTTGCCGAAAAAGGCTATTCATCAGTCACAATGCGCGAAATTGCCTCGGAAATTGGAGTTTCTACAGGCACGCTTTACCACTATTTCCCTAGTAAAGAAAGTCTGTTCGAACAGTTAATTGAATACTTGAGCTATGAAGATACCAAAGAAGAAGCGCTGGCAGAATTGGGAAATCCGCCAACCCTAGGAGAAAGGATTCAAGAAATCATGGATTATATTGGGGAAAATGAAGATTACCTTACTAAAAATTTTTTGATTACATTTGATTTTTGTCAACACAAAACGCGCCAAGAAATTGAGAATAATCAGGCACTCCAGCAAGCGGGAAAGCGTTATGAAGAGGCAGTTTGTTGCTACTTGGGTATTTCCGATCCAGCAATTGCTATATTTATTATCAACTATGTTGACGGATTACTGGCAAGAAGATTTTATCAAGGTGAAAGGATATCTTTTGCGGAACAAGCGAATTTATTAAAAGAAATGCTACTAGCTTATTTAGAAAAAAAACAACCGCAAATATAGGAGGAATATGAATTTTCAATATTTCATCAAGCCTAAAAATAAATTGGTAATGGGATTAGTAATTGCTGGCGCTGCTATTAGTGTTGGTACAAGTATTTACGGCATTTCTCAGTTTGGATTTTTAGCTAAAAATGCTGAACCTTTACCCGTAGAAACGCCGCCACCCAGGAAAATCACGGCATTAGGAAGATTGGAACCGCTGGGGGAAGTGATTCGCTTGGGAGTGTCGCAGACGTTGGATGGCGATCGCATTGCGAAGCTTTTAGTCAAAGAGGGCGATCGCGTGAAAGCAGGGCAGTTGATCGCGATTTTGGATGCGGGCGATCGGCTAAAATCTGCTTTAGACGAAGCCAAAGAAAAAGTCAAAGTTGCTGAAGCCAGTTTAGCCAAGGTAAAAGCAGGCGCCAAGTCGGGAGAACTTGCAGCACAATCTGCCACAATTGGCAAGCTAAAAGCGGAATTGCAAGGAAATCAAGCGGCGCAACAAGCAACAGTCGATCGCATCCAAGCGCAATCGCGAGGTGAAAGAACCGCACAACAAGCAACTATCAGCAGAATCACCGCACAATGGCAAGGAGAAAGGAAAGCACAAACAGCAACAATTAGCAGAATAACTGCACAGTGGCAAGGAGAAAAAACAGCACAAACAGCCGCAATTAACAAATTAAAAGCCGAGTCTAATAATGCAGAAACCGAATATCTGCGGCACAAACAACTCGTTGACGAAGGCGCAATTTCTAAATCCGTAATGGACACCAAACGGCTGACGTTAGAAACAAGTCGCCAGCAAGTTAAAGAAGCCGAAGCAAATCTCAGCCGCATCAACAATACGGCAAAACAACAGCTTGAAGAAGCCGAAGCAAATCTTGCCCGAATTAACAGTACAGGAATTCAGCAACTTAATGAAGCCGAGGCAAATCTTGCCCGAATTAACAGTACAGGAATTCAGCAACTTAACGAAGCCGAAGCAAATCTCGATCGCATTAAAAATAGTGGTAGCGAACAAGGGAAAGAAGCCCAAGCAACTCTCGAAAGAATAGGCGAAGTTCGGCCCGTAGATATCCAAGTAGCGCAAACCGAAATCAACAGCGCCATCGCCCAAGTCAAGCGCGCCCAAACCGAATTAAATCAAGCTTACATCCGCACTCCGAACCCCGGAAAAATCCTGAAAATTCACACTCGCCCAGGGGAAAAAATCAGCGATAACGGGATTGCAGACGTGGGAGAAACTGAGCAAATGGTAGTCGTCGCCGAAGTTTACCAAACGGACATCGGCAAAATTAAGGTTGGACAAAAAGCAGCCGTTACCAGCCAAGCATTTTCAGGAGAATTAGCAGGAACAGTTAAAGAAATTGGGTTGAAAGTTAGTAAGCAAAACGTGTTTAGTAACCAGCCGGGAGAAAACTTAGACAGCCGAGTTGTGGAAGTTAAAATTCACTTAAATCCTGAAGCTAGCAAACAAGTTGCAGAATTGACCAATTTGCAGGTACAAGTAGCAATTCAAAATTAGGGAGATTCTGAAAATGGCAGAATTTGGACCTGATCCAAACCGACCTTATCCGATGGTAGACCAGCGCCGGGTTTGCTTTATCAAAAACTTTGTTAAATCGCCAAATATTATTGTCGGCGATTACTCGTACTACGACGATCCAATAGATCCAGAAAATTTTGAGAGAAACGTACTTTACCATTACGGGAGTGAGAAATTAATTATTGGTAAATTTTGTGCGATCGCCACCAGCGTCAAATTTATCATGAACGGTGCAAATCACAAACTCGACGGCATTTCTACCTATCCATTTCCTGTTTTTGGCAACGGCTGGGAAACGGCGATGAATCTATTAATCGAACTACCAAGTAAAGGCGATACTGTCATCGGCAATGATGTTTGGATCGGTTATGAGTCGGTGATTATGCCGGGAGTCAAAATCGGCGATGGTGCAATTATTGCTGCTAAATCTGTTGTGGTAAAAGATATTCCCGCTTACACGGTTGTTGGTGGAAATCCCGCAGGTTCAATCAAGCAGCGTTTTAGCGATGATGAGGTTGCACAACTGTTACAAATTCGCTGGTGGGATTGGGAGATTGATAAGATTTCACGCAATATTAATTTAATTATGCAATCTGATATTCCAGCGCTGATTAAGGCTGATCAGACTTAGGCACTCGCCCACAAAGAAACCGGGTTTTTCACCGATATTAAAGGCTGCGATGCAATATTTTCGTAAAAAACCGGGTTTCTGCCGACCGGATTATCCCAATTACTAATTCCCAAAATTTATGTTTCGCAAAACACCCCTTGCTTGGTTGCAAGTAACCAGAGAAAAAACTCGTCTTGCGGTTGCTATCGCCGGAATTGCCTTTGCAGATATTCTGATTTTTGTGCAATTAGGATTTCAAGATGCACTCTTCGATTCTGCTGTTAAGCCGCACGAAAGTTTACAGACAGATTTAGTTTTAATTAATCCTCAATTTGAAACTTTTGCTGCGGTAAAACAGTTCAACAGAGAGCGACTTTATCAAGCACAAGGAGTTGCAGGAGTCAAGTCCGTAAGTTCATTATATATTGGAATGGGACAGTGGCGAAATCCCACAAACCGCACTACGCGAGGGATTTTGATTTTTGGGATTGATCCGGGAAGCACTACATTTAATTTGCCGGATGTCAATCAAAAGCTAGCTAAAATTCAAATGTTCAATCATGTGTTGTTTGACCAAGCTTCTCGACCTGAATATGGCGAAATTGCCAATATTTTCAACAAAGAATCTACCCTCGAAACCGAACTAAACAAACGCAATATTCAAGTAGGAGGAGTCTTTACTCTTGGTACTTCTTTCGTGGCTGACGGTAATGTGATTGCTAGCGATTCTACATTCATGAATTTATTTCCCGATCGCAAACCGGATGAAATTGATGTGGGTTTAATTCAGTTGCAGCCTGGGGCTGATATTGTCAAAGTTCAGTCAATGTTGAAAGCTATATTGCCGGATGATGTCAAAGTTCTGACTTTAGCAGAATTTGCGGAAATTGAAAAGGCTTACTGGGGAAACGCCACCCCGATCGGCTTTATTTTCGGATTCGGTACAATCATCGGATTCATTGTTGGTCTGATTATTGTTTACCAAATTCTTTATTCGGATGTTTCGGATCACTTGGCTGAGTACGCGACTTTAAAAGCTATGGGATATAGCGATCGCTATTTAGTCGGAGTTTTAGTTCAGGAAGCTTTGTTATTAGCTGTTTTGGGCTTTATACCGGGAATTGTTTTGGCTAACGGATTGTATTCTTTGGCTCAATCTGCTACATTGCTACCGATTTCGATGACTGCAAATCGAGCGACTGTTGTGTTGGGTTTGACGATTGTGATGTGTACTGGTTCTGGGGCGCTGGCTTTGCGAAAATTGCAATCAGCCGATCCGGCAGATATTTTCTAGAACAAAACTCGGCGGTTGAAACCGATCCTACACAAACAAAGTCTGCCTCCGCCGACTGAAGAATAAGCGGTAAAATAAATCACCAAAAATCACTATGCAAACCCTAAATTCTCCCGCAAATTTCGATAAAAATATCATAAATAAACCAGTAATTTCAGTCAAAAATCTCAACCATTATTTCGGTCAAAGTTCCCTCAAAAAACAAGCTTTATTTGACATTAATCTCGATATTAACCCCGGTGAAATAGTAATTATGACGGGGCCCTCTGGTTCGGGGAAAACGACTTTATTGACGATGCTAGGCGGTCTGCGTTCGGCTCAAGAAGGGAGTCTCAATATTCTGGGGGAAGAAATACGCGGCGCTAGTAAGAATCAGTTAACTAAGTTGAGAAAGCAAATTGGTTATATTTTTCAAGCGCATAACTTGATGACGTTTTTGACGGCTAAGCAAAATGTGCGGATGTCTTTGGAATTACATAAGGAAATGCTGAATCAGAATATGGATGCTTTGTCAATATCAATGTTGGAAGCTGTGGGTTTGACCGATCGCGTTAATTATTACCCTGAAAATTTGTCGGGAGGACAAAAACAAAGGGTGGCGATCGCCCGCGCGTTAGTCAGTCGCCCTAAAATAGTTTTAGCGGACGAACCTACCGCGGCTTTAGATAAACAATCCGGGCGAGATGTGGTGGAGATCATGCAGACACTAGCAAAGGAACAAGGCTGCACGATTTTGCTAGTGACGCACGACAACCGTATTCTCGATATTGCCGATCGAATTATCTACATGGAAGACGGTCGATTAGTCACAAATTTAGCCGATCGACCTTAATCACATCTTCACGCTTGCCGGCCCTACAGCCTCGATCGCAGCTTCCAGGGCGATCGACACATGAGTCCAATGAGTTCCCCCTTGACAAAAAGCCACGTAAGGTTCCCGCAGAGGCCCATCAGCCGAAAACTCCGAGGTACTCCCATCAATAAAAGTACCTCCAGCCATCACCAATTGACTCTCGTACCCCGGCATCGGCGCCGGCACCGGATCTAAATACGAGCCGACTGGAGAATTTTGCTGAACCGCCCTACAAAAAGCAATTAACTTATCAGCAGAACCGAATTCGATCGCCTGAATCACATCTCTGCGCCTCGCCAAAGGAATCGGATTCACCCGATAACCCAACTTATAAAAAACATAAGCCGTCAAATGATTGCCCTTGATCGCCTCTCCTACGAAGCCAGGGGCCATGAACAAACCCTGAAACAGCAAGCGATTCAAATCAAAAGTCGCGCCCCCGCTGCTGCCGATTCCCGGCGCTGTCAAGCGACAAGTTGCCGCTTCTACCAAATCGGCCCGGCCGGCGACGTAACCACCCGCAGGGACGATCGTACCCCCCGGATTTTTGATCAAAGAACCAGCCATCAGATCCGCACCCACAGCAGTAGGTTCGCAATCCTCAACAAACTCCCCGTAACAATTATCAACAAAGCAAATTGTGTTAGGATTTTGATGTTTGACTAGATCGACGATTTTTTTAATTTCAGAAATAGACAGACTCGATCGCCAAGAATAACCGCAAGAGCGCTGGATAAAAACCAGGCGAGTTTTTGCTGAAATAGCAGAGCTCAATGCCTGCCAATCCATATTTCCTTCGCGAGTTAGAGGCAACTCACGGTAAAGGATGCCAAACTCAATCAGTGAACCTTGACCTTGCCCCCGCAAGCCGATCACTTCTTCTAAAGTATCGTAGGGAGAACCAGCAACTGCCAACATTTCGTCACCAGGACGTAGGATTCCAAACAGAGCACAGGCGATCGCGTGAGTACCCGAAACAAACTGTACCCGCACCGCCGCCGCCTCGGCCCCTACCACTTCGGCAAACACCCCGTCCAAAGTTTCCCGCCCTAAATCATCGTGGCCGTAACCCGTAACACCTGCAAAATGGTGGACTCCAACCCGGTGGCTGCGAAAAGCTTTTAAGACTCGTTGCAGATTTTGCTTGACTGTCGCGTCAATACCAGAAAAAATCTGAAAGAGTGCCTGTTCTGCTTCCTGTAGCCGTGAAACGCTATTCATCTATACCTCGCTCACCATTTGCGTGCGCGCTGCTGATTATCGCGTAAATGCGGCCCCTAGTTTGTAAACATAATATCTTCATGACGATTGCAACTTCCAAAAAAACTTCTCCTGATTGGCCTGTGGTAGGCTTTATGGCCTTTCTGCACATCGGCGCTCTATTTGCTCTGCTGCCGGGTAATTTTAGCTGGTCTGCTGTCGGCTTAGCAGTATTCCTGCACTGGGTAACAGGTGGTTTAGGGATCACCCTCGGATTTCACCGTCTTGTTACCCACCGTAGTTTTCAAACACCGAAATGGCTCGAATACTTCCTAGTGATTTGCGGTACTCTTTCCTGCGAAGGCGGCCCCATTGACTGGGTAGGAATGCACCGGTTACACCACATACATTCCGACACCGAAGAAGATCCCCACGATTCCAATCAAGGCTTCTGGTGGAGCCACATGGGTTGGATGATCTCAGATCTGCCGATGAGAGTTCAAATCCCCCGCTTTACAAAAGACATTGGCGACGACCCAGTATACAAGTTTCTCCAAGCATATTTTATCCCCATCCAAGTTGTCTTCGGTGTGCTGCTTTATTTATTAGGCGGCTGGTCTTTCGTGGTTTGGGGCGTATTTATGCGGATCGTGGTGGTGTTCCACTGCACCTGGCTGGTTAACAGCGCTACCCACAAATTCGGCTACCGCACCTACGAGTCGGGCGATCAATCGACCAACTGCTGGTGGGTTGCTGTACTCACCTACGGCGAAGGCTGGCACAACAACCACCACGCCTTCCAATACTCCGCTCGTCACGGTCTCCAATGGTGGGAAATCGACATCACCTGGATGACAATTCAACTGCTGGAATCACTGGGTTTGGCAACCAAAGTGAAATTACCAGCAGAATAGCTCGGCAATTAGTCATTGGTTGTCGGTCGTCAGTTTTGGACTAATGGCTCGTAACCAATGCCTAATGCTGTTTTGGCGATCGGGTTTTGGTTGGGTTCAACTGAGATTGAATCGTCTGGTGCGATCGACCCAACCAACACCATAATCAGTTATAATTGGTTTGGGAACAAAAATTTTTGTTTCGCAGCTAAAACTTTTAATTTCAAAATAAAACCTTCATTGAGTTGACAGTTGACACTTGACAGTTGACAGCACTTGACAAAAGAAGGAAGAGGATTGGAGTAATGAATAGTTTGATTTTAATTTCTCCCTACAAGGGTGGAGGCTTTAAACCAATTCTTTCTGGTAATTGTTTTTCAATCCTCATCCAAAATCTATCATTCATTCTTTATCAGTTTGGGCAAGTGTACAGCAAAACAGTTCACAACTCAATCCAAACTCTTATGCGTGAATCCCGGTCTGCATCTCATCAGAAATCAAAAACAGCATGACTTTAGCAACACAAGAAAAACTCCAATACAATTGGAAGCACGTTATTAGTTTAGCAGGACTTCACATCGGCGCTTTGTTCGCATTGCTTCCGAGTAACTTTAACTGGACAGCAGTTGGTTTAACAGTATTTATGCACTGGATAACCGGCGGTTTGGGAATAACTCTCGGATGGCACCGCCTGCTCACGCACCGCAGTTTTCAGACACCAAAATTCGTAGAATACTTTCTAGCATTTTGCGGTGCCCTTGCCTGTCAAGGAGGAATAATTGATTGGGTTGGGTTACACCGTTTACACCATACCCACTCTGACCAAAATGCGATCGACCCTCACAACGCCCAGAATGGTTTTTGGTGGAGCCACATCGGCTGGATGCTGTATAAAGGCCCCGCTCACGCTGAAATTTCCCGCTGCACAAAAGACATTTCGAGCGATCCGTTTTACCAATTTTTGCAAAACTACTTTCTCCCCATACAAATCGTCTTTGGCGTGTTGCTTTACTTCGCCGCAGGCTGGCCCTTTGTAGTTTGGGTGATTTTTGTCCGCTTAATTTTGGTGTATCACTGCACTTGGTTTGTGAACAGTGCAACTCACAAATTTGGCTACCGCACCTACGAAACTAAAGATAGTTCTACTAATTGTTGGTGGGTTGCGGTTTTGACTTACGGCGAAGGCTGGCACAACAACCACCACGCTTATCAATACTCTGCCCGTCATGGTATGAAATGGTGGGAATTTGACTTTACTTGGATGACAATTCAAGTCATGGAAGCACTCGGTTTGGCTAGTAAGGTGAAATTACCAGCAAAATAAGCTGTTGCGGCATTTAGATTGAATTTGTGGGGGCGGGCTAGAAGCTCACCTCACAATAATTTAAATGCGGATTAACTAAAAAGGTGAGTTAGCAGTAAAAACTACAAACTTAGGAAATAATGTCATTGCGCTTCGGGAAAGCAATCCCAGGGACTTGAGATTGCCACCCATAGCTCACAATGAAAAAAACATAATCCAATACGCTTGCGACAACAACCATAAATAAAATTAGCAAAAAGCCCTAACCAAGCGTACTGACAACTGACAACTGACAACTGACAACTGTCAACTGTCAACTGACAACTGACTAATTAGCCCGTTTTTGATCGCCCCTACCGCGCAAATATTCCGCTAAAAACGCCAATCCTCCCGAACCTACTATCAACAGCACGCTCAAAGCATTAATATCCGGTTTTACCCCAGTCCGAATCCGGCTAAAAATTTCCATCGGCAGAGTTGTAGTCCCGCTACCTGCGGTAAAACTCGCAATCAAAAAATCGTCCATGCTCAGGACAAAAGATAGCAGACAACCCGAAACAATTCCAGGTATTAATTGAGGTAGCAAAACCTGAATAAAAGCTTCAACAGGCGTTGCACCCAAATCTAAGGCAGCCTCTTCTAAATACGGGTTTAAATCTGCCAATCTAGTAGAAACAGCTAGGGCGATGTAAGCCAGACAAAACACAACGTGGGCGGCAACAATTGTCCATAAACTCAGAGGAATAGCTAGTGCCGCTAAAAATACCAGAGTAGCAACCGCGCTGGCAATGTCTGGAATAATAATCGGTAAGTAGGAAACTCCTTGATATAAACTTTTGCCGGGAAAGCGGTAGCGGGCTAAACCAACGGCCATCAAAGTTCCGAGTACAGCCGAGATTGCCACTGCACAAACAGCAACTGTTAAACTGTTTCTCAGGGCGATTAAAATCCGCGTATCGCTAAATAATTTAACGTACCAATCTAAAGTAAATCCTTCCCAGCCGGCGCTAAAACGCGATTTATTAAAGCTGTAAAATGTGAGTACCAGGATGGGCAGGTACATATAAAAAAACATCAAAACGGTGAATATTGCCTGCCAAGAAATCTTAAATTTAGGTTTTAAGTACATATCGGGTTGTATTTCCTCCTGTGGATTGTCGGCGGTATTTTCCATATCTCGTTAATCGGGAATTGGTAATAGTAATGGGTAATTTGTAATTGGTAATGGAGAATTAGTAATTGGGAATTGGTAATTGGGAATTGGTAATTGGGAATTGGGAATTAGGAAAAGTATAATTATTTTTCCCCTCTTCCTTCTTCCCTCTTCCTTCTTCCCTCTTCCTTCTTCTTAAACTGCATTACGATCGCCATATTTGAGTAAAAGTGCAATTCCGATACTCACTGCAAAAATTAATACCATACTCAGAGCCGATCCTAGCCCCCAATTTTGAGTCGCCCCCAAAAACTGATTGTAAATCAAACGAGCCGCCGTCATGCTGGAAGCTCCACCGAGCAACTCTGGATCTACAAAATCGCCCAAACAGCTAATAAATACTAGCAAAGAACCCGCCGCAATCCCTGGCATTGTCTGGGGTACTGTCACTTTCCAGAAAGTTTCTATCGGATTGGCACCCAAATCCTGAGACGCTTCTAGTAATCTGCGATCGAGCTTTTCCAAAGAAGCGTAGAGAATTGTTACGATATAAGGCAAATAGCTGTAAGCCATGCCGATTAAAACTGCGGAACTTTGATTTAGCAATTCTAGAGGAGGGATGCCGACAAGTGACAGCAGCGAGTTGAGAACGCCCGTAGGACGCAGAATTGTAATCCAAGCATACGATCGCAACAGCGAAGAAGTCCACAGCGGCAACACAAAGCCCAACAATGTTAAATTCCGCCACTTGGGGGAGACATTGAGGGCTATCCAGTAAGCGACGGGAAATCCCAGCAATAAACACAGAATAGTCGTTCCCGTGGCGAAAAAGAGCGATCGACCCATCACCTGCAAATTCAGCGGCTCAAACACTCGCAGGTAGTTGGCGATTCCCGAAGGATTCACCAAATCTCCCGGCTTAATATTTGGCACCAAACTAAGCTGAAAAATCACCAGAGTTGGTATTACTAATAATAAAACCAGAAACAAGCCAGAAGGGCCGAGCAATGCCAGCGGCCCAGCCCACTTAGACCACGGGGGAAGTGTTTCAGGCTTCGAGGGAGCATTGGGAGGAATAGGAGGGGGAGCTTTGGTGGAAACAGCCATAAATCAATTTTTTTTGAGTTTTTAACCGCAGATTAACGCAGATTAACGCGGATATAATATGGATCGAGTGGGCGATCGACTATGGGGGCGGATTGATGTAAAAATTGGGTAAAAGTCAGAGATTGCGCGTAAAATCCGCCCTACAGGTGACGATCAGCCGCTGGTTAACTTAGTCCAATAGCGATCGTACACTTCCATAAATTTGCCTACCGGAGCAACACCTTCGCAATTTCTTAAAACAGCTTCCGAGGGGAAAAGAATTTCGTTTTCGCGGACTTCCGGCGTTAACAAACTAAAAGCATCTTCCGAAGGAGTTGAAAAACTGAGCCGTTCGACTAAAGAAGCAGCAACATCCGGTTGCAGCATAAAGTTAATCCATTTGTAAGCTGCTTCGGAATTGGGAGCACCTTTCGGAATTACCAAAGTATCAGTCCACAGAGAAGAACCGCTTTTTGGCACGACATATTTCAATTTATCGTTGTCGGGAATTACTTCATTAGCATCAGAAGAATAACACATAGCTACCTTCAAATCCCCCGTCAACATTTGCGGCCGCCAAGCGTCTGTTGTGAAAGATGCGATCGCAGGTTTGAGTTCCACCAACTTTTCGTAAGCTTGTTTAACTTGCTCTGGGTTCGTAGAATTCAGAGAATAGCCCAGCATCCGCAACGCAGCGCCCATAACTTCTCGAACATCGCTGGCTAGCGTCATTCGCCTTGCTAACTCTTTTTTGTGCTCCCACAAATAGCCCCAATCTTCAGGAGCTTCTTTGAGTTGTTCGCTGTTGTAAATTAAGCCTGTCGTTCCCCAACTCAAAGGCACGCTGTAGCGGTTTCCTGGGTCATATACAGGGTTTTGGAACTGTTTTTTTAGGCGATCGAGTCCGCCCAAAATCGAGTGGTCTAATGGAGTCAACAGCCCCAGTTCCGTCATCTGAACCACCATGTAGTCAGACGGGTAAATGATGCTGTAGGCGCGGCCACCGCCGGCTTGAACTCTAGCCAGCATCTCTTCGTTGGAGCTAAACACGTCGGCGATGACGCGAATGCCGGTTTTTTCGGCAAAGCGATCGAGCAAAGCTTTATCGGTATAGCCTGCCCAAGTATAGATAAAAAGTTGGTCAGCAGCACCTTTGACGGGAGGAGCAGATTGTACGTCTGCAAGTCGCCAGCCACAACTCGAAAGAGCTAACCCTGAGATTGTCGCCGCCGAATTTTTTAGGAACTGACGGCGTGTCGAATTAGCCGGGAAAATCCTGGAAATTGGTAGATTTGTCGGAGGCACAGTTTGATTTTAGATTTTAGATTTTAGATTTTAGATTGGGGCATTGGGCATTGGGCATTGGGCGAAGCGAAGCGGAGGGATTGGGCATTGGGCATTGGTAATTGGAATTGGAATTGGGAATTCTCCCCCTCTCCCCCTCTCCCATTCTCCCCCTCTCCCAATCTCCCTCTCTCCCCCTCTCCCCCGTTAGGATCGATCGCCCAAAGCCAGACAATCAGTAGTCCCCCAGTAAGCATAAATCGGCGTGTGCGGGTCTGGGAAAGAGCCGCCGGTATTTGGCTGGCGCACAGTAATTTGATCGCCCGACGGTAACTCAACCACGTAATGAACGTGGGTGCCCATGTACATAGTATTTTTGAGCCGCCCTTCAAAACAGTTGACCGACACTTCCGGCTGGTAGAGATTCAAATATACTTTTTCGGGCCGGACGCTGACTACTACAGAGTCGCCGGTGACACCACTCCACATATCCGACTGCTGAACGATTATTTTCAGATTGGCTGATGTGCGAACTGTGAGAGTCGATCGGTCGATCGACTCCACCGTACCAGAAAACAAATTCGTATCACCAATAAAATCCGCCACAAAAGCCGTCTGCGGGCACTCATAAATTTCCTCTGGAGAGCCAATTTGCTCAATCCTGCCCTCGTGCATCACCGCAATCCGGTCAGAAAGACTCATCGCCTCTTCTTGGTCGTGAGTCACCATCACAAAAGTCAAACCCAACTCTTGATGCAAATTCGACAATTCCAACTGCATCTGCTTACGCAACTTCAAATCCAGAGCACCCAGGGGTTCATCCAGCAGTAGAACCGCCGGTCGATTTACCAGAGCTCTCGCCAAAGCCACCCGCTGCTGCTGGCCGCCCGACATTTGACCCGGAAACCTGTTGGCGAAAGATTCCATTTTCACCAATTGCAAAGCTTCCCGTACCCGTTCTTCTACTTCCGATTTCCCCAGCTTTTTAATCCGCAATCCAAAAGCAATATTGTCCCAGACATTCATGTGTCCGAACAGGGCGTAGCTTTGAAACACAGTATTTACCGGACGGCGGTAAGCTGGAGTATTAGTCATCGACTGGCCGCGAATCATCAATTCGCCCGCCGAGGGAGTCTCGAAACCAGCGATTAAACGCAGCGTGGTAGTCTTACCGCAGCCGGAGGGACCGAGAATGCTAAAAAATTCTCCTTGACGAATGCTAAGGTCAACTCCGCGAACTGCGGTTTCGCCGTTAAATACCTTAAAGACCTTGCGGAGTTCAACGTCAAGCGCTGTATCCGTTGCTGTCGTACCTTGGTTGAGTGCTGTCTGAAACATATTCGCCCTTTCCTGGGGTTAATGCACGCCGTTTGAATCCAGTTTAACTTTAGACTTTTCTGTATTTTAGGCGAGGAATGTTAGGAAGTCACAGGTTTTAGAATTTGTTCTTTAAATTCTATCTCAGGTTGCTCCTGCGCCCTACCGAATGTCTTGCGTCCTGCACCTGATACCATAGCCAAGATTGCCAAAGTCCTTTTAAGCAAATTTTCGGACGGGCTAGAAGCCCATCCCACAAGAAAAAAAAATTTTCGGATGGGCTTCTAGCCCGTCCTAAGTATTTTTGCAATTCAAGTCTCATCGACCTGACATCTATTGATTCTCAGGACTTGGTGTGGGAGATGGTGAGGGTGTTTGCGGCTTCTCTGGTTTGGGCGCTTCTGCTTTTTTCCACTCTGACAAAGGTCGCTGGACGGCATTTTTAAAGTCAAAAGGCACTAGCAGCACTGGTAAAGTTTGGGCTAAATTTTGAGGGGGCGCTTCCGCCGGATTGGCTTGGGCGTACAAGAAGCGGCCAGTAAAGTCTGTTTTGCCTAAAACTAGGCGATGAGTTTCCTGGTTGTCCAGCTTGACTGTGACTGTAGCTTGGGGTTTATCTAGACCGAATTCTGGCAGTTGAGCGGCGGTAATATCAATTGTACGATCGCTCTTTCCTGTTGCCAGCCTGTCCAGCAAAAAATCCACCGATGCCTGACTCGCGTGTGCTTGCACTGGCAATTTCATTTCCCAGCTAGAGTTACCTCCTTTCGTTGCATAAACTCGCTCAAAAGTCAAGATTTTTTCAGGAGTTTTGACTGTAAAGAATTGTACGCGATCGGACTTAAAAGTAAAAATTTTCTGTTTCTCTTCCTTAGCCGCTTCCTGTTTCGGAGACACTTGCATCTCGTACAAAGAAACGAACCCAATCATGCTTAGCGCGACGGCTATCAATATGAATGTATTTTTCTGCAATTTCATAAGTAGAAGGAAGAAGGAAGAAGGAAGAAGGAAGAAGGAAGAAGAAGGAAGAAGGAAGAGGGAAGAGGGAAGAAGGAAGAAGGAAGAAGAAGGAAGAGGGAAGAGGGAAGAAGGAAGAAGGAAGAAGGAAGAAGGAAGAAGATATACACAGACAGCTTTTTAGCGCTCCATATTTTACGCTTAATTAAGTGGATTTACTTAATAACGGGTAATTGGGAATTGGGAATTGGGAATGGGTATAAAAACAAGAAATAGGCAAAAGGGATAATCTTATTTTTGTCCTTCTTCCCTCTTCCTTCTTCCTTCTTCCTTCTAACGGGGAATTGAGAATTGGGAATTGGGAATTGGGAATTAGGAATGGGTATAAAAACAAGAAATAGGCAAAAGGGATAATCTTATTTTTGTCCTTCTTCCCTCTTCCTTCTTCCCTCTTCCTTCTTCCCTCTTCCTTCGTAATTATCTTCTCTTCCACCAGATAGCGCCACCAATTGCCAGTCCGAGTAAAGGCCAAATTAGCCAAGCTAAAACCAGCAATCCTACTTGGACGACAGTCATGTTAATCCGGCGGTTGGTAGCTTTTTTCGGACTAATAGAAAAGCTCTGTTGGTCTGGTTTACTCAACCAACT
The DNA here is from genome assembly GCF_036706065.1 of Microcoleus sp. A2-C3. Classification (NCBI taxonomy): domain Bacteria; kingdom Bacillati; phylum Cyanobacteriota; class Cyanophyceae; order Oscillatoriales; family Microcoleaceae; genus Microcoleus; species Microcoleus sp. A2-C3. Next base: position 105,308 of record NZ_JAUBVX010000014.1, read on the forward strand.
GACCGAGTTGAGAAACACGTCGCTATTGAGTTGTTGGTCGAACCAACCGTTGGTAATAAATTGAGATGTACCTATGACTACCATTCTCGCTGTTTTTTTAGGAATTGAAGGTACAGAAGGAGTTGCTATTGGACTGGGAGATGCTGTGGCTGTTGGTGTGGCTGTTGGTGTGGGCGAACTTCCGGGAGATATTGTGGCTGTTGGTGTTGGTGTTGGCAAACTTTCCGGGTCTTGTGTCGGAGATGCTGTGGGTATTGGCGAAATCGTCGGTAATGCTGGAGGCGTAGCTTCTTGGGAAACAATCACTGAGTAGCTGATGGGGGAAGCTACGGGCGAAGTTGTCGGCGATGGCGAAGTTGTCGGCGATGGCGAAGTTGTTGGCGATGGCGAAGTTGTCGGCGATGGCGAAGTTGTCGGCGATGGCGATGGTGATGTTGTTGGCGAAGTTGTTGGCGATGGCGAAGTTGTTGGCGATGGTGATGTTGTTGGCGAAGTTGTTGGCGATGGTGAAGTTGTTGGCGATGGCGAAGTTGTCGGCGATGGTGATGTTGTCGGCGATGGTGATGTTGTTGGCGAAGTTGTCGGGGATGCTTGGGGTGAAGGCGTGACGGGTGTTGGTGAGGGTGAGCGGTTTAAGGGAGTGGTGTCAGAACCCGATCGCACTAAAGCCACACCTAATAATAACGGGCCTTGTCGATCGGTCTTCTGATCGAACTCCAATTTCTTAGTCGTCAAATCGCTTTCCGCCCAACTTTCCTCACTCGTCCAAATCAGCGGTTTTTCCTCTATCCCTTCTACTGTCGAGATTTCCAAAGCACGCGCAAACGGATAAAATGAAATACCGTTGCCAAAACTTTGAGTAATCGGATGTTCGCCGTAGCGCCTAACTGTGGGAACCGTGACGCCGAGCCCGAATCTTTTACCATTATCGGAATAATCGATAGCCAAACGGGTGTCTAGTTTTACGCCCCATTCTTGCAGAAATTTGTCCAATCCCGTATTAATTGCCGGGTCTACCATTAGCAATAAACTGCCGCCGCGATCGAGATAAGCTTTTAGTGCTTTAATTTCTGTATCTACAAACGGTTTTTCCAACCCAGCAATAATTAAAGCATCTGCATCTTCCGGGACTTCTTTACGTTCGGTAAAATTCAGCGTTTGGGCTTTATAATACTTGTCTTTCAGAGCTTTTTCAGCTTGCTGAATTCCGCCTTGACCTTCTTTCAGCGGGCGTTCTCCTTTACCTTGCAAAAAGTATACTGTAGGAGTACGAGTGCTCAGAATTTCTTCTAAGCCATTGGTAAGTTTGATCTCCGAAAGACCTTGATTCGGGTCGCTACCAAAAGCCGTACCACCTTTTTGCAGCACCTGTTTTTTGTCACCAGATTGCAAGTAAACTTCTCCGATGCTGGTAATGCTAAATTCCCGGATTTTTCCGGGTTGAGTCTGGGGGTCAACAAACTCATATTGAAACTTTTCGCCTCCCTCGCGTTTGTAGGTTTGTAGTAATTCTTTAATTTGCGGGTTTTGGATGGGGTCAAATACCCAAACTTTGACTGGTTGTTGCAGGTTTCGCAATATTTGTTGAGTCTGGGGGGCGAGAGTAAATTGTTGGCTTTCGGTTAAGTCGATGCGGACGGGATAGCGAAATGCTATGAAGTTAATTACTCCCAGAATCACAAAGACGGCGATGGTAGCAATCAGGGCGTTGGTACTCGCTTGAGTGGAACGTCGCCCCCAAAAGCCTTGTTCGTTAGTCAAATATAGCAGCCAAAGTGCGATCGTCACTATTCCGGCAATCACTAGACCAACTGTGAGGGGTTCCCACGCTGCGGATACAAGTCTTGCTGTTAACCCGGCTGCGGTGAGGATGGGGCCCAGCCAAAAAACGTATTTCCAATTTGTTTTGCTAATTTTCATAACGTAAATATTATGTGACCAAATTCCGGTTAGAGAATGTTATTCTATATCCTATTAGCCTGCTGCAACCAGGCTGTCAAATCTGACAGACTGTTGAAATCCAGGACGGCATCTCCTAATTCTTCTAATTCCTGTACGCCTAATTGACGAATGCTGTTTTCTGTTTCCGGTTGTATTGTGCCTAAACGCCGCACGATTTGACGCAATATTAACGACTGTTGAGCGGTTTTTGTCACCTGTTCTTTTGCTAAATCTAGGGCAATCCGCTGGTCTTGAATCCACTCTTCTTCGTTCTGCAATTCATTTAATTCTTCCTGACTAAAGTTGTCCTCGCTGGCAATTCTAAAAGCTTTGTGTATTTCGGGAACTGCACTGAGTGTTTCTGGTACTGTCTCCAGGCTGCTGGTATTTTTGAGAAAGTAAATCCATTGGTCGGCTGCTGTTTCTAATTGTGCTAATTCTTTGCTAAATTTTGGCAATTCGACAAATACTAATTCTATTTCAGTATCTGGACTCTCAAACTTTTTATCTTTTTCTTTGAAAACAAACGTCGTCATAAATTCTGGCTGATTTTCCAACATTTCAAAGTCGGCAATTTTCAAGGAAATTACTGTTTTTAGTCTTTCATAGCGTTCTTCTCCTGTTAATTGCAGGCTGTAGGTTTTGGCAGCATTGTACAACACTCTGTTCTCGAAGGAAGGCACGTTGAGCAGTTGGATTTCAATGAGGGCTATTCTGCCGCAGTTAATAGTGGCTTTGACATCTAGGTGTGTGTCTGGGACTCCGAAAGTTTGATTTCCAGGTGGGGAGTCGATTATTTCTAAGTCTTCGATGACTGGCTGTGCTTCATAAAGGATGGCGTTTAAAAAATTAATTAGGATATCTTTGCTGTCGCAGGAACCGAATATTTTTTTGAACGCACAGTCGATTTTTGGATTGATAAATCTCATTGTTTTAAGCAATTAGTGGAATAACTAACATTAATTGGAAATGGGGCATTGGGCATTGGGCATTGGGCATTGGGAATGGGGCATTGGGCGAAGCGAAGCGGAGGGATTGGGCATTGGGCATTGGTGGTGTCTTCTTTAATGTGCAACTCTCCAAATCTCCTATTTTTCCACTCTTTCCTCTTTATTCCCCGAAGCCTTGCCTGATGCTTTTAAGAACGCTGATATCGCAGCGCATCGATGGATTGGGCGGTGAGAAATACTCCCAGAATGGTGTAACTGGCCAACATAATTAAACTGCTGGTATCAAAAACTCCCTTGACAAGATTAGTATAATTTGTGAGGAGTGACAACTGTCCTAATGCTGATCCGAAGGGACCGCCGATACTGACGGCGGCTGCATCGATTACCCACAGAAATAATACTAGAGCGAAGGTGAGAATGGCTGATAAAATTGTGCTGTCTGTGAGGGAGGAAATAAACATTCCGAGGGATAATACTGCGGCTGCTAGTAAGATTAAGCCGCCGTGTCCTAGTAGGAGGACACCGGCGGGTACGGGTGGGGTTGAGGAACTGAGGGCGATCGCCTCGCAGAACAGCAGGGGCAACAACATTGTGGTATAAAATGTTAAAACGCCGAGGAGTTTGCCCGTAGCAACTGCCCAGTTTGTTAAGGGCGATGTGGCTAAAAGTTCTAGGGTTCCGCGTTTGCGTTCTTCTGCGTAAAGTCCCATTGAAAGTGCGGGTAGCACGAACAGTGAAAGGGAACCCATGATTCGCAGAAATAGTTGCAGAAATTCGTAGGCTACATCGATGGGAGGTTCAGTAATTCCTGCTTGGTCTCGCTGGCTGATTTGGGGAATTAAGCCGTCGGGGGCGAGAAGAATGGCGATTAAAAAGTAGCCGGTGATCAGCCAAAAGACGGCGGCGATGGCGTATGCTAATGGCGATGCAAAATAGCTTTGCAGTTCTTTGCGATAAATGGCGATGATATTACTAATCATTACTAACCTGGGAATTGGGGATTTGGGATTGAGTAGTTGGTAATTGGTTCATTCTGTTTTGTCGGCGGGTGGGTGTGGTTCGCTGTCGTTGGTATTTTGGGGATTTGTTTCTATTTGTCGCTTTCTGGTAAGGGGTGGTGGTTCTGGTCGAGAATCGCTAGTCGGTTGTGGCTTTTTTTTAATTGGCCGATTTTTTACAACTGGTTGGGATTCTGGTTGAGAATGTTCGATCGACTTTGGTGTATCTAAAATCAGTTCGGGTTCTGGTTGAGAAGGTTCGATCGACTCTACCATTTGAACAATGAGCAGATTTTCGACAATCGGTTCTGGTTGAGAAGGCTCGATCGACTCTACCGTTTCGACAATGAGCAGATTTTCGACAATCGGTTCTGATTGAGAAGGCTCGATCGACTCTACCGTTTCGACAATGAGCAGATTTTCGACAATCGGTTCTGGTTGATAAGGCTCGATCGACTCTACCGTTTCGACAATGAGCAGATTTTCGACAATCGGTTCTGGTTGATAAGGCTCGATCGATTCTTGTCTTTCTACATTTTCCAGAAAATCTACCACTGGCTGCATTCCTGGTTCTAAATCGCTTATTTCCTCTGGTGTTTCTGTAATTGGTTCCGATTCTGGTTGAGAATAGTCGATCGACTCTACGGTTTCTGAAACTTCTAGATTTTGGACAATCGGTTCTGGTTGAGAATAGTCGATCGACTCTACGGTTTCGACAACTGGTTCGGATTCTGGTTGAGAAAGTGCGATCGACTCTTCTGTTTCTACAACTTCTAGATTTTCGACAACTGGTGCTGGTGGAGAAGGTTCTATCGGGGGTCTCTCACTTTTGTAAAAAATGTTTTTTATAAAAGTGAACATCCTGCTTGCTTGTTTAGATATCTGTAGCGAGTCAGATGATCGGGTTTCTGTGACACCCAAACTGAGATGGTTCCCTTTTATCGGCTGTACGGTTTCTGCAACTGGTTCTGATTCTGGTTGAGGATCTTCTCTCAACTCTACGGTTTCTGCAACTGGTTCTAATTCTGGTTGAGGATGTTCTATCGGCTGTACGGTTTCTGCAACTGGTTCTAATTCTGGTGCAGAATCATAAAGCAACTCTTCAGTTTCTGTAACTGGTTCCGATGCTGAATGAGAATCATAGAAAGACTCTTGTTTATCTGAAACTGGCAGATTTTCCGCGATGATCGTCGGTTGTGATTCCGATTGATGAGAATCCGCAATCGGTTGTGATTCCGATTGATGAGAATCCGCAATCGGTTGTGATTCCGATTGATGAGAATCCGCAATCGAATCTTGAATTTCTGTGACTTCTTGGAGATTTCGATCGACCTCCGGTTCGCTGTGCACCAGAAGATTTTCTTCCGGTTTTTTTTCAGCCGCTGTCAGCCTTAAAAACACATCTTCCAGAGTAGCGCGAGAGCGACGCATTTCACATAGTCCGAATCCAGAGGCGATAATAGCTGTAGCAATTTCTCGTCCCGGTTCTATGTCAGATTCGCACAATGCCCGCAGGCAGTAGCGACTGGCTAAAAATTGCTGGCTGGGAATCAATTCGATCGATCGAACTCCCGGCACATTTTCCAAAGAAGGCAACAGCAGACTGTTTACCAATTCCGCCTCGCCTTCAACTTCGAGTTCGTAACCCTCTCCCACTGCCAACTCTCCCATCAAATTTTCGGGAGTCCCCGCAGCGACGATTTTACCGCGATTGATGATGGTGACGCGGTTGCAAGTCATGCTGACTTCCGGCAGAATGTGGGTCGAAAGGATGATTGTGTGTTGGCCGCCGAGGCTTTTGATTAAATTGCGGACTTCGATAATTTGTCGCGGGTCGAGGCCGACGGTTGGTTCATCTAAGATAATAACTGGTGGATCGTGGACGATCGCCTGCGCGATACCAACTCGCTGTTTAAATCCTTTGGAAAGTTTGCGGATTAAAACTTTGCGTTTTTCAACGAGGCCGCAGCGTTCGATCGCGGAAGTAACTCGTCGCGCGCGATCGCCCGCAGGTACTTGCTTAATCCGCGCCACAAAAAACAGAAACCCTTCCACAGTCATTTCTGGATAAAGCGGCGGGTTTTCTGGCAGATAGCCGATGCGTTGTCTGACAGCCATCGAGTTTTCGTGAACATCGAGGCCGGCGATGCGGGCGGTACCGCTGGATGCGGGCAAATATCCCGCTAAAATCCGCATGGTTGTGGTTTTGCCAGCGCCGTTTGGCCCCAAAAAACCGAGAATTTCTCCTGATTCGACCGAGAAGGACACGTCCGCGATCGCTGCGGTCGAACCGTAAGTTTTGCTTAAGTGTTCTACTTCAATCATTTGTCAAAGTCATGTCGATTTGAGGTTTGAGATTTGAGATTTTAGGTTGACTCGGTCAACCACAGGCGGGACGGCTGCTCCACTAAGTGCAGAGTCCCGTCAGCACAGCGAGCCAATCGAATTTATAGCGCAAATTTTAATTTGATTTTGTTTTCCAGTGTAGTCCGGCAAGAACCAAATTTATCATAAGTGTCGATCGGACTTGGAAGCGAGACGCTAGGTAGTAGGGTACGGAGGGCGGTATTGTCGATGTGCATCGAATCGCTACCAACTGACGTACCCTACCAGTAGAGTCCTTGCCTAACCGAACCTTCAACTAGCTGCCTTCGATGTTGTTAGGCGCTGTTTCTAGGTTGATATCGGCATTAAAAACAATCACAAATTGAGCCTTGGGGATTAACTGCCGGACGATCCGCAGATAGCCGTCAGCATCGGAATGTCTGAAGAAATGGGCTACAGTGATTCGCTGCATATTGGGAAGCAGGCGAACAACCAACCACCTGTTAAGGCGCTGTTTGTAGGGCATAATTAAGTTTGTCTCCATTTTGTGTTGGAGCCAAAGCCAGTTCAATGCTTGTCGAGGGCGCGGACTGGCTTTTGACCGTTGTTAGACTTTGTGTCTATCTCTAGATTAAGACACGAACTACATATAGTCAACTGAATAAATAGAATAAACCTGAGATGTTGCACCATTGTCAAGAACGGGCTCTCCGGCCCGTTCCACAAAAAATGAATTTTCTTGTGGAACAGGCCGAAAAGCCTGTTCCTAAACAAGTAATTGAGAATGGTGCAATATCTCAGATAAACTGAACTAAGTACGGGATAGATAATGACGCTGGGGCAAAAACTAAGAGAAAGACGTGAAAGTCTAGGTTTGACTCGAATACAAGTGGCAAGAGCGTGTAATGTGGTGGAATCCACAGTCATCAACTGGGAAACCGACAGACACGTCCCCAAGCTTTACCCAGCACAGATGAAAGCCCTGTGCGACTTATTGAAATTCTCGATCGAAGATTTAGTCGTGTAGCTTGGCGAGGTAATTTTTTTATAGTCCTGGACGCAGAAACCGGGTTTTTTTCCAAAAACACTGCATTTAAGCCTTTAACAAAAGTGAAAAACCCGGTTTCTTTGGTATTTATGCGTCCAATACTATTTGAGATACCCGACAACTTCTGCGAAGTCGAGTATCTCCTGGGTATTTTGTTTTTTTAAAGTGAGCTTATTTATATCGATTATTACTGCTGAAATTGAGCCAACAACCAAGCCCCTACCTGTGCTTGGTCTTGAGTCCGACTTCGGCGCAAGGCTTCTTCCAGCAAAGCAATAGTTAATCCCGGCAAAACTTCGGATTGCACAAGCCGCCGACTGCCATTATCAGCAATAATCGCAAAGGCAAGAATTTCTATTTTTTTTACGTCTATTACCCAGTATTCGGCGACTTTTAGTTCTTCGTAAAGCAATCGTTTTTGACCAATATCATCAGCCAAAGTTGAGTCAGCAACTTCGATGACTAAATCTGGCGGCGGGGTAACATCAAGACTTGCGATCGAAGTTCCTTGAGGTGCTAATTTAGCTCGACCTCCAATGTAGTAAGATACGTCTGGCTGACACTCTCGAACTCCTGGTTTCCGGTAGCTACATTTATTGAATCCATTAACAGAAAGACCTTTAATAGTGCAAAATAAGTTAACTGCTAAAAGTGCGATCGCACAATCGCTGGCACAATCAGGCCCTACCGACATAGTTTCAATCCTCATTTGTCCGTTGCGATAGTAGCATTTTGCTTTTTCATAAGCCGCGTTGTCTGCAATTTCGACGAATTCTTCCCAGCTAGCTACTACCCAGACATCTGTTGGCAATTGAGTCTTTAGTTCGCTCATATTTTTTTATGCCAAATATTTTAATCAAATAACACTACTCAATCAAATGTAAATATCTCTCTCTTTTTCCTCCTCTGCGCCCTCTGCGCCCTCTGCGGTTAAAAAATCTTAACTCCTTTTCCAAATCTTAATTTCCCCCAACCAACCAGCACTCACAATAGTCTTAGCATCTGCACTAATTGCCACAGCAGTAACATAGCCAGAATGACCGCTCAAATTACCCCTTAATTCGCCCGATCGCAAATCCCACACTTTCACACTCTTATCCCAACTCCCAGTAACCAGCATACTCCCATCCCGACTGATTGCCACAGACCAAACTCCGTCAGTATGCCCACTCAAACGCCGAATCAACTGCCCATTTCCGACATTCCACAAGCCAACAGTGCCGTTGCTGTTTCCGGCGGCCAAAGTTTTGCCATCGGGAGTAAAAGCTAGGGACAAAACAGACAAATTTTTGCCGCCAATCGTGCGAATTGCTGCACCTGTCGCTAAATTCCACAACCTAATTGAACCATCTTTACTGCCGCTAGCTAAAATTTTGCTGTCCGGGCTAATCGCCACAGCATTTATCAGCCCAGAATGCCCGGTCAAAGTCCGCAGCAATTCCCCAGTTTTCGCATTCCAAATCTTAATCGTTTTATCCCAACTGCCGCTGGCGATAAACTGACCGTCTGCACTGACGGCAACACTCGAAACTGCCCCAGAATGCCCGCTCAAAGTGCGTACAACCGCGCCTGTTTCTAAATTCCAAATTTTTACAGTTTTGTCATCGCTGCCGCTAGCTAACACGTTTCCGTCCGCACTCGTAGCCAATGCGTTTACCGATTCCGCGTGTCCTTGCAGCGTAGTTTTCAATTGTCCACCGGGAAAATTCCAAACTGAGATTGTGCCGTTGCTATTTCCTGTAGTAAAATAAGTGGAAGCAAGAGTAAGGGAACTGACAACTTCTGAAGGCGTTTTGATGGTATTTGTGGCGGCAAAGGCGATCGCACTTCCAGACTTCCGAGGCGGATTATTAACAGGAGTTTTCGGGTTTGTGGCTGTTGGCGATTGGGGAAGTGCAGGTAGTGAAATAGTCGATCGCCATTTCATGAAAGTATTGATTTCTATCCCCGCCGCCACGATTTTATCCGAATTTTCCTCTAACCTAACAATACCGTTAATTGCGACAACTCGCCCCGCATCGTCGAGCACAGGCCCGCCGCTCATCCCCGCTCTCACTAAGTTGTTGTATACCAAAGTATAACCGTTCCAGGGAGTTTGGCGGCCGGTAAGCTGACCTTCGGTGGCGATGAAAATCGGCTGTCTCAGGGAACCGCCGGATGTCGGCCAACCAGCCACATAAGCATTTTTTCCGGGAGTTGCGGCGGAATTTGCTAATTGAGCGAGGGGGTAGCTTTGAGGGCTGCTGAAGGGGACGATCGCTAAATCAGCACCGGGCATTCGCCGGATGAGATTGTATGATACAGAGTGAGCTTTGCCGTCGGGAGTTACAACCTCGTAATCGCCTGCTTTATCGACTACGTGCCAGTTGGTAAGAATATAGTATGTGCTACCTTGTTTCTCTAAAATTACTCCTGAACCGCCTTTTGGCCCCTGGATGCGCACGGTAATTTGTTTGGCGACGGTTTTTACTGCGTCGGCGGTTAAGGCTAGGGCGATTTGAGGTGATGTGAGTGGAATTAGGGCGATCGAGCTTAGGGCGATCGTAGCACTCAAAATAGCCGGAATTGTTCTGCTGTAGTTCATGATTGTGTCAATTTAACATACCCACATATCAACGGACGGATCGGTTTTCCGGTTTGTGGCGCGTTGACGGTTGAGAATGGCAGAGTGTTTGGGCGATCGAACTTTCAACATCCGCACCAGCCTCAAAATATTTGACACAGCCCTCTGGCTAGCAGAAAAATTTAGAATCGGGAACCGCACCTAGACTCAACAATAGCAACTGGCTGATCTCTATTCTTTTCTCGGCAAATCAGAATTTGAGCCAAACGCTGCTCGGAATAATACCCATTAGCCATCCAGCCGATGGGTGCGCCCGCGATCGCGCCGACTGCTAAACCAGTGATCAGGCTCAAAACAAGATGCTTTCTGGCGATCGGCTTTTGTTGCATAAAAATTTATCCTCAGCATTTACCCTTAGCAAAAATAGCATAAATAAAAGTTACTGTCTTCCTCCTATTTACTTATTTCCTAAGTAGTAACCCATGATTAAGTATCATGTTCTTCACAGTCCGTTTAACACAATCTCATGCGGCAATAATCAAATATCCAAAATTAACCAAACCGATGGCAAGAAATATATGGTATTTAGAAAATGGCAAAAAGAATTAACTGAGGAAAATCTCCTAGCTCAAATAGCAAAAGCCAAAGAAGCATGGAAAAACGCTGAGGATACAGAACCCCGCGCCGAATCCGTGCAGTATAACCAGTCGGAAGATTTAATAGTTATCAAACTGAAAAACGGTGCTATTTTTTGTTTTCCTCCAAGCCTTGCACAAGGCTTAGAAGGTGCTTCACCAGAACAACTTGCTGATGTTTGGCTGCCGCCTTCTGGCAGCAGCGTACACTGGGAAAGCTTAGATATTGATTTTAGCATTCCCGAACTTCTAGCAGGTATTTTTGGGACAAAATCTTGGATGGCTGATTAATTTATTAGTCCGCGAAGGCGGACTTTGTTTTTGTAGTAGCGGTTTCAACCGCCGAGTAATTTCAAATCCCCGACTCCAATAAATCGGGGATTTCGCATTCAATTCTATGCCAAATCAAACAGCAAAAATTCCGCATCTTCCGCCGCTTCAATCGTCAACTCAGCCTCATCACTAACCGCCGCCGCGTCCCCATTTTCTAAAGGCAAACCGTTGAGCAAAACCGAGCCGCGAGCAACTTGCACCCAAGCATGGCGATTTGGCTGCAAAGCATGAGAAACTCGCGAATTTTTATCCAAAACAGCCGCATACAAATCGACATCTTGATGCACTTTCACAGCACCATCTCTCGCATCTCGCGCCGCCACTAAGCGCAGTTTTCCGTGCCTTTCTGCTACGGGAAAATCCCGCTGTTCGTAACTTGGCTGCAATCCTTTTGTATCCGGTAATAGCCAGATTTGCAGCAAATGAACTGGCTCAGTTTGCGAGTGATTGAACTCGCTGTGCTGGATACCCGTACCCGCAGTCATTCGCTGCACTTCACCGGGTTTTATTGCTGCACCGGTTCCCAAACTGTCTTTGTGTTCTAATGCTCCTTCCAGTACATAGGTAATGATTTCCATGTCGCTGTGTCCGTGAGTCCCGAAACCTTTTCCAGGGCTAATCACATCCTCATTAATTACCCGCAAAGATCGAAAATTCATATAATTTGGATCGTAATAGTTGGCAAACGAAAATGTGTGGTAACTGTCCAACCAACCGCGATTAGCGTGTCCTCTTGCTTCACTTTTTCTGACGGTAATCATTTTCTGAATCCTCAGTGAAATTTATCGGGTATTTCTTTGATGTTTTTATTTTAAACCGAGTCAAGCTATTATGGGAAGTACGCACTTAAAAGTGCGGTACTTACCAAAAAGATACTATGCAAGTCCAAGAAGTAAAGGTCGATCGAGCAAATTGCCCTGTAGAACGCACTCTAGAGGTGATTGGCGGGCGCTGGAAAGTCTTGATTCTGCGGGAGTTGTTTCAAGGAGTGAAGCGCTTTAACGAGCTGCAACGAGCTGTCAACGGCATTACTCAGAAGATGCTGACGCAGCAACTGCGGGAAATGGAGTCAGACGCGATCGTACACAGGGAAATTTACCTGCAAGTTCCGCCGAAAGTTGAATATTCGCTAACGCCTTTGGGCGAAAGTCTCAAACCGATTATTAATGCCATGCACGAATGGGGAATTCAACATATTAGCGAAGATGGAAAATGAGCGGTTTCTAGATGGTTTTTTCCGTCTTCCGACAGATTTCAAATTTTCAACCTAGTTTAACAATAATAATATGAACAAAATAGAGCGTCTCGCCACCCTCAACCGCATCCGCAAACTCAGTCGCCTGATGGATACCGCCATTGGCATCCCCGGCACTAAATTTCGCATTGGTTTAGACCCCATTATCGGTTTAGTTCCGGGTGCTGGGGATCTCGTAGATACCGCGTTTTCCGCATACCTAATTTACTTAGCAACTCAATTCAATATCCCCCCCAAAACCCTCGGAAAAATGATTTACAATATCAGTCTAGAGGCCGTCGTGGGTTCAGTACCTTTAGTCGGAGATATTTTTGATGCTTTTTATAAATCCAACATGAGAAATCTGGCGCTTTTAGAAGCACACATCGAAGTAGATGAACCGGAATTAGTCGCAGTTGCAGAACCTATTCCTAAATCGATTAAACTCTAGGTTTGTAGTGAGGACTTTAGTCCTTAGATTTTCAGAAGGACTAAAATTCTCACTACAAACCATTTTAAATATTATGGGAAAGCTCGCCCCTACAAAAATCCACGAAAGCATTAACATCTTCTTCTTTAGTATTAAAAGCTGTTACCAGTCTGACAGTAGATTTATCCCACCGATAAAATTGAAAACCGTGATTTAAAGCTGCTGCAATCAGGGATTCTGGAATCTGCATAAAAATTTCATTTGCTTCGACTGGATGGCAAAACTTGACTTTCTCAACTCCTGCCAAACCTTGCGCTAACTTAGCTGCCATATTATTGGCATGAGCCGCATTTTTTAGCCATAAATCATTCGTTATATATGCTTCTAACTGCGCCGACAAAAACCGCATTTTGGAGAACAGATGCCCGCTGCGCTTGCGGTAAAAAGGGAAAGTTTCTGCCAATTCTTGATTGAAAAACACCACAGCTTCCGCAGCCATCGCCCCGTTTTTTGTCGCTCCAAATGAGAGGATATCCACGCCGGCGCGCCAAGTAATATCCGCAGGATCACAGCCCAAACTCGCAACAGCATTGGCAAAGCGAGCACCATCCATGTGCAGGTGCAAATTGTGGCTGCGCGCAACTTCCGAAATCTGGGAAATTTCCGCTGGATTGTAGACAGTGCCTGCTTCTGTGGCTTGAGTGATACTGACGGCTGCGGGCTGTACGTGGTGGACGATTCCTTTGCCAGCGCGATCGACTATTTCACCTAAAGTCTCTGCCTTGATCTTAGCATGATCTCCAGTTAATGTTACTAACTTTGCGCCGCCAGTAAAAAACTCCGGTGCGCCGCATTCATCCAGATTAATATGAGATTCTGCGTGACAGTAAACAGCCCCGTAAGGAGGAGTCATCACCGCGAGGGCTAGAGCATTAGCAGCGGAACCGGTTGCTACAGGAAAAACAGTCACTGATGTCTCGAATAAATCGGAGAATTTAACTTGCAAACGCTCTGTATATTCATCATCTCCGTAAGACATCACTGCACCGCAATTAGCCGCTGCAATCGCCGCCATAATTTCCGGTGCAACCCCGGTTGCATTGTCGCTACAAAAATTCATTGGAATAATCGGTAAACACAATCTATAATATAACTCAACAGTCAACATTCGATGATCAAGCATTAAGCCAAGAGGAACTATGGCAGAGTACCGCCAAATAGAATATCGCATCGGCAAAGACGGCAAAATTACCGAAACCGTCCTCAATGCCACCGGTTCGAGTTGCACCGAAACCACTGCCGGAATTGAAAAAGCTCTCGGAAAAGTAGAATCTCAAGATTTGCTGCCAGAATACTACCAAGGTGAAGAAAATTTGACCGTTGAACAAACGCAGACTTTAAAACAAGTTTAGAAAATTTAACAATGTTCTATCTCCTCGATGCAACGGTTGATGTAACAATAGTGTCTCCTTTCAGCCTCGCCCTAGCTGTTGGGGGCATTTTTCTAATTTTAGTCTACGCTTATGCTGCATCGGATGCCGGAGATGCGATCGAGTTTAAGTACGATACAATTCTGCGGGAACGCATGAATCAGCTAAATATCGTCGATTGGCAAGACTTAGGCGAGAAAGCCGGCTTAAGTCGCTTCGGAGTGCGCTTAGTGCGACAGGGAGACGTGGGAAAACTCACGGTAGACCAACTGCGGCGGCTGGCAACAGTGCTGAATTTGAATTTCCCAGAATTCGATCGCACTCTGAGCGCGCTGCCCACATCGGCGACAATTACAACTAATCCCAACGAAATCGAAGAATTGAGACAACAGTGTTTCCGGCTGCGCGAAGAATTGCAGCAGCAAAAAACTCAACTAACTACTGATTTTCGTCGCGCTACCTTTGAACAGTTACAAACTTTGTTAACCAGCTATCCTGCCGCCCGGAAAATGGCAGAAGCCAAGCCGAATATGCCCGCCAAAAATCTCTCTGCTCTTTTTACTCCCTTAGAAAATCTCTTGTCAAGTTGGAATTTTGAAACAATCGGTTTAGCTTGGGAACAAGTGAGCTATAATCCGCAGTTGCACCAGCCAGATGTTGAGGATATCACAGAAGGAGAGTTAGTTTATATTCGCTTTGTTGGTTATCGAGATGGTGAGCAAATTCTTGCTCCTGCTAAAGTTAGTCGCAGCCTTCCAGTCGGAATAACAAATTAAATTTATAATCTAAAATCGACATGACTACAGTTGCAATTGACTTCGGCACCAGCAACACGGTTGTCTGCATTCTCAACCCGGACACGCAAACACCCGAAACTTTGAGATTGGGGGAAATGTCCCGGATTTTTAAAACGAATAAATCGAGTGAAGATGTCCGAGAAATACCTGTAGTTCCGACTTTGGTATTTGTGAAAAATACTGGTGAGTTGGTATTGGGAGAAAAAGTGCGAGCGCAACGTTTAGGACAATCCCATCCCGACCGTTTTTTTAAAGCTTTCAAACGCGACTTGGCAGCCGATTTTCAGCCACCAGCCCGCAATCTCGACGGCGAAACCTACACAGCCGAATCTGTAGCAGAACAGTTTATCAAAACTATCTGGAAACAATTATATCAGCAAAATATACAGCCAAAAAAAGTAATTTTTACAGTACCCGTAGGAGCCTTTGAGCGATATTTAGATTGGTTTCGCGACTTAGCAGAATCTCTAGGAATTGAGGAAGTCCAGCTAATAGATGAATCTACAGCGGCCGCCCTGGGATATGCCGTCAAACGCCCTGGTTCTTTGGTTTTAGTAGTCGATTTTGGCGGTGGGACTTTAGATTTAAGTTTGGTTCGCACTGCGCCTCATTCCTCTGTCAAAAATAGCCAATTTCAAAGTCAGAATTTAATGTGTGCCGAAGTCTTAGCAAAATCCGATGCTTATGTTGGTGGCGAAGATATTGACATCTGGATTGTTGAAGATTATTTGCGGCAAATTGGTTCGTCGCGGGCCGAAGTTGGTGGCCTTGGCTGGCAAAATTTATTGGAGATAGCGGAAAAGTTAAAGATTCAAGTTTCTCAAGTTAATCAGGCTAAGGAAAGTTGGTTTGACGATGAAAATTTCATGTCTTACGACTTGCAGTTAAACCGATATCAGCTTGAGGAAATTCTGGAATCACGGCAGTTATTAGAACAGTTACGGGAAGCTTTAGATGAAGTGCTGAGTATTGCGCTGGAAAAAGGTATCGGTAAAGCAGATATTGAACGGATTTTACTGGTAGGTGGAACTTCTTTAATTCCGGCTGTGTCTAATTTAGTGGTTTCCTATTTCGGGCGGCAAAAAGTTAAAACTGACAAGCCTTTTGAAGCAGTGGCGCACGGTGCTTTAGCGCTGACACAATTAGTGACTGTTGATGATTATTTGCGACATAGCTATGCAATTCGCATCTGGGAACCTTACGCTAAAACTTATGCTTATTCGCCGATTTTTAGCAAAGAAATCAAGTATCCTTGTCAAAGTTCGGAGGAGTTGACGCTGCAAGTTGCTATTGAAGGACAAAGGGAAATTCGGTTAGATATTGGGGAAGTTGCGGAGGTGTCGCAAGCGGAGGTTATTTTTAACGAAAAAGGGCAAATGACAAGCAGTTTGCTCAACAAACACAGCGAGTTTCGTTCTTTGGAAAGCCACCATCAGCAGGTTTGTGTGGCGCATTTGAATCCACCGGGAGTGTTGGGGATTGACAGGGTTTCGGTGGGTTTTGAGGTGGATGAGAGGCGGGTTTTGTTGGCTACGGTGCGGGATTTGGTGACTGGTGAGGTGTTGGTGGATCGAGGGGCGATCGCCAAACTGCAATAATGATACAATTTTTAGATAGGATTTGGCGATTGAAATCGCTTGTTGTCAAACAAAGTCCGCCGGTGCGGACTGAAGAATATCGATTTAAATCAAGTTTATGTCGCCATGAAAAAGCAACAAAATAAATTCAGCCACCTGACGGCAATCGAAAGGATTTACCTATCATTTCCAGCTAAATTTTTATTAGATCAAAATTTGCTGCAAGGTAAAGTCTTAGATTTTGGATGTGGCTTCGGCAACGATGTTAAATTGTTGCAGCAAAAAGGCTTTGATATTGCAGGTTACGACTATTATTATTTTCCAGAATTCCCCGAAGATAAATTTGATACTATCATTTGCTTTTATGTTTTGAATGTCTTGTTTCCCGAAGAACAAGCGAATGTGCTGATGGAAGTCTCACACCTGTTGAAACCCGGAGGTAAAGCGTATTTTGCAGTGAGAAGGGATATCAAAAAAGAAGGCTTTCGAGAACATTACGTCCACAAAAAACCTACCTATCAGTGCATTGTCAAACTTCCGTTTAAATCTGCCCTCTTAAATGAGTCTTGCGAAATATACGAGTATGTGCATTACAACCATCAAAGAAATTCAACTAATAACTGCATATTCTGCAATCCGCACAAAAATCTAACTTTACTCACCGAATCAGCAACAACTTATGCGATGTTTGACGGTTATCCTGCCAGCCAAGGTCATGTTTTAATTATTCCCAAGCGTCACGTTGCTAATTATTTTGAGCTACCGTTTAGGGAACAATCGGCTTGTTGGTTTATGGCTAACAAGGTGCAAGAGATGTTAATTAAAGAGTTTCAGCCTGACGGTTTTAATGTGGGAATCAATATTAATAAACAGGCTGGTCAAAGTCGCAGTCACGCGGCTATTCATGTTATCCCGCGTTACAGGGGCGATGCGGCTGGGAATAAAGGTGGCATTAGGTGTGTGATTCCCAAGCATGAAAAATAAAAGTTAGGGAATTGTGAAAGGATTTTTTTACCGCAGAGGCGCAGAGAACGCAGAGGAATAGAGAAGAGAGGGATTTATAATTTTTGTAAGGATTTTTATATTTGAGCAAACGGTGAGTCAAATAAGGTTAAAATGTGTTTGCCAAGTCTCAAACTACACATTAGCAGTAATTTGGTGTTCTGTTTATGTCTAAGCGCAAAAAGCAAGAATGGCTCAAGGAAACTCTAGAGCTTAAAGAAGACCACAATTGGAAATCAAAGCCTGGAACTCGCATCTTTGTAGCAGGAAGAGGTGCAGTTCGTTTTGATGTCCCGGAAGATTGGCATTTTGAACCGGATACAAAGTCGTTTCGGTTTACGGATAAAAAGCCGCCGGATGATGATTGTTGTTTGGAAGTTTCGTTTAATTTGTTACCCCCTGGCAATTGGGGAGAATTTCCGCTGGTGCCGCTATTACAGAAGATAGTGGAAGATGATACCAGAAATCCGATCGATCCTGGGGATATTATCCAATTGAAGCGGCAAACGGCTCGGGTTGTTTGGACTGAATTTAAGTTTATCGACCCTCCAGAACAGCGGGAAGCTTATTCGCGAATTTGTATCGGATTGGGTTCTAATGTTCAGTGTTTGATTACTTTTGATTACTGGGTTGATGATGCTGAACGTTTGACTCCTGTCTGGGATACGGTTATGGATTCGCTGGTTTTGGGTTTGTTTATTACTGACCCTCGAACGGGTTTCGCACGGCCTGATTAGGTTTGGGGAAATGCCAAGTATCATCTGGAACGTCACCGAGCGATCGCTCTTTATCTCGGTTTTAGGGCGATCGCACTTTCGGCACGTCAAGCTTTTAATTGATAATCAAATTATTAGTAAACTAAATCGGTTTGCCCGATCGCGCGATCGCCAATTCCCCGAAGCCGATCGCCATTCCCCGCAAAAAACTAACACAAATGCCCTACAATTATCCCACCATCCGGCATCAACCAACCTGCTAACCCCATGCTTTGCGATTACCTAGTACAAATCCTCACCGCCCCCGTCTACGATGTTGCCCAAGAAACACCCCTAGAAGTCGCCCCCAATCTATCAGCGCGGCTCAACAATAAACTGCTGCTGAAACGAGAGGATATGCAGTCGGTGTTTTCCTTTAAGCTGCGGGGTGCGTACAACAAAATGGCGCAACTGTCGCCGGATTTGCTAGCACAAGGTGTCATCGCAGCTTCCGCCGGCAATCACGCCCAAGGAGTCGCCCTCGCTGCGGGCCACCTGGGAACTCGCGCGATGATCGTCATGCCTGTAACAACGCCGCAGGTGAAGGTAAATGCGGTGATAGCCCGTGGTGGAGAGGTGGTTTTGCATGGTGATACCTACGACGATGCCTACGCTTTTGCACGCCAATTAGAGGCCCAAAAAGGCATGACTTTTATTCACCCTTTTGATGACCCCTACGTGATTGCGGGACAGGGTACGATCGGCATGGAAATTCTGCGGCAACATCAAAAACCAATTCATGCGATTTTTGTGGCGATTGGCGGCGGTGGATTGATTTCGGGAATTGCGGCTTATATTAAGCGGTTGCGGCCGGAAATTAAGATTATTGGTGTGGAACCTGTGGATTCCGATGCGATGAATCAATCGCTGAAAGCTGGTAAACGGGTGCGTTTGTCCCAGGTGGGTTTATTTGCTGACGGCGTTGCTGTGCGGGAAGTTGGGGAGGAAACTTTTCGGCTTTGTCAGGAGTATGTGGATGAGATTATTTTGGTGGGTACGGATGATATTTGCGCGGCGATTAAGGATGTTTTTGAAGATACGCGATCGATCTTAGAACCTGCTGGCGCTTTGGCGATCGCCGGTGCGAAGGCTTACGTGGAACGGGAACAAATCACAGGAGAAACATTAATTTCTGTTGCTTGTGGCGCGAACATGAATTTCGATCGCCTGCGGTTTGTAGCAGAAAGGGCAGAGTTTGGCGAACGTCGGGAAGCAATTTTTGCAGTCACAATTCCCGAACAGCCGGGAAGTCTCCGCAGGTTTTGCGAGTGTTTGGGTAAGCGCAATTTGACGGAATTTAGCTATCGCATTGCGGATGAAAAAGCAGCACATATTTTTATTGGTGTGCAAATTCAAAACCGCGCTGATGCGGTTAAAATAGCGGCAAGTTTTGAAGATTGTGGCTTTAAAACTTTGGATTTAACTGATGATGAATTAACTAAGTTGCACTTGCGGCACATGGTGGGCGGCCGTTCTTTTCTGGCAAAACATGAACTGTTTTACCGCTTTGAATTTCCCGAACGTCCGGGTGCGTTGATGCAGTTTGTGGGTTCGATGAGTCCTAATTGGAATATCAGCGTTTTTCACTATCGGAATAATGGGGCTGATTACGGGCGAATTGTGGTGGGGATACAGGTGCCGCCGGATGAGATGCAGGAGTGGCAGGCTTTTTTGGATACGCTGGGCTATCAGTATGGGGATGAGAGTCAGAATCCGGCTTATAAGCTTTTTTTGGCGTAGGTTTTTGGGGTGGGTTTTGGGGTGGATTTTGGGGAAAGGGCGATCGCCCAAAACTATCGAATCTCGAATTACAATGGGTAAAGAAGTCTAGCAAGGAAAATGCCAGATTATGACTGTCCGAGAAGAACTAATCCGCGAGATTGAGCAAACATCAGATGATGTACTTGAGGTGCTATTGAGTTTTTTGCGTCAGAGGCGTTTGTCAAAATCGGAGGGTTTTGGGGCGATCGAGTCTGCTGAGATTTCGAGTGCTGAATTGACGGTACAAAAGCATTATCCTCTGCGCGGGATGCCACTGGCGATCGCTGAGGATTTTGATGCGCCGATGCAAGTTACTCAACTAATCGATCGGATTGTCACGATTATGGAAAATGAAAATGTAGGTTTGACGGACTTAGAGAGTCCCACAGAATAAATGATCCTATAATAACCGAAAGATAATTTCAGTGTGTAGCCTATCTTAATTTC